>NZ_JBBPHP010000029.1:0-86945 GCF_038039535.1 Catalinimonas locisalis
AGCTGGGTACATACCGACTCATAAGCGGCTGCTTCCACATGACCTTTGGTCACATCTACCCCTTCAGGATGAATGCCGAATACCTTCTCAGCATCTTCTTCATTGCCCAGGATGACGTCACAGCCTTCCACCAGCTCAGGCATCACTTCAGAAGCTTTCTTGCCATATTTCCAGAGGTTTTTGCGGTAGTTGAGGTCGGTAGAAACGGTGATCCCTTTAGCATTGGCAGCTTTGACCCCTTCCAGGCAGACATCAGCAGCCCCTTGAGAGACAGCAGGAGTGATGCCTGTCCAGTGAAACCATTCAGCACCTTCCAGGGATTTGTCCCAGTCAATCATACCGGGCTGGATTTCAGAAAGGGCAGAGTTGGCTCGGTCATAGACGACCTTGCTACCACGGGTAACTGCACCAGACTCCAGGAAGTAGATACCCAGGCGGTCGCCACCAAAGGCAATGTGGTCAGTGCCGACATTGTATTTTCTAAGAGTAGAAAGCGCGGCAGCACCAATATCATTATTAGGTAAGCGGGTGATAAACTGAGGTGAAAGGCCATAGTTGGCCAGTGAAACAGCGACATTGGCTTCACCGCCACCGTAGGTAGCTTCAAACTCAGTGGCCTGGATAAAGCGTTGATAGCTGGGCGTTGCCAGTCGCAACATGATTTCTCCAAAAGTGACTACTTTTTTACTCATAGGTTGATTTGAAAGTTTAGAGGTTTGAAATAAAAAATTTAATAGACGCTAGATAAGCGATTATATGAACAAATAATTTTTAGAAGCTAAAGTGAATGAGATTTTGGCTTAAACTGTAAACTACTCCAGAGTTTTTCTAAGAGAAGATCCCCTTACAATGAGCTTAGGCGTAAGCACAGTCTTCTGACTGATAGGTTTTTTGTCAGATTTAAGCTGATCAAAGAAAAGTTCGGCGGTAAAACTCCCCATCGTAATACTCAACTGGTCTACCGTAGTAAGGGGAGGAGAAGTAAAGGAGGTAAAAGGTTCATTGCTAAAACCGGCTAATGCTATCTGCTGAGGAATCTTGATCTGCCGTTCTTTTAAAACCTGCATAGCACCCATAGCGCCATAATCGCTGGCAGAAAATACTGCATCAGGAAGGACAGGGAGTTTTAAAAGTTGTTCCATACTGCTTCTTCCATCCTCCAACTGAAGATTGCTTTCTACCACCAAGGACTCATCATAAGGAAGCCCATAATCCAGAAGAGCTGCTTTGTAGCCTCTTAAGCGTTCAATATATATACTTACCTTTTTAGGACTGGTAAAATGGGCGATACGTGTGCAGCCTTGTTCTATCAGGTGCTCTACAGTTTTATAAGCTCCCAGATAATCATCTATCATGACCTGGCTCACATCCAGTTCATTCGTAACTCTGTCAAAAAGGATAAGCGGAATATCTCTGTCCTGTGCTCTTTTAAAATGGCTGAAGTCTTCTGTGTTTTTTCCGATAGAGGCAATAATACCATCTACTCTTGCACTGATCAGTGCATCCACCGTCTGAACCTCTTTTCCATAATTGTCGTACGACTGGCAGATGATTACTTTATAATGGACCTTGTTGGCGATTTCTTCAATACCTCTGACGACTGAGGCAAAAAAACTTCGGTCGGCAGTGGGTACGACAATACCGATGAGGTGACTTTTACCATTACGGAGCGCAGCCGCAATATTATTAGGCTGATAATTGAGTTGCTTAGCGGCTTTGAGTACTGCCTTACGTGTATTCTCGCTAATCCTCGGTTTATTATTCAGGGCACGAGATACGGTAGAAGCGGTGATGTTCAGCTTCTTGGCAATATCGTGTATGGTTGCTCTACTATTTTTTGACATGACCGAAAGAAAAAGCTATACAAAATAAGAACATTTTTATAAAAATTTATTCCTTGCTTATGGGTTTACCAATGGTAGCCAAAATACCTCCATCTACATACAGGATTTGTCCGTTGACAAAATCACTGGCTTTGCTGGATAAGAAGATTGCTGCCCCCTCCAGATCTTGAGGATCACCCCAGCGGCCTGCCGGAGTACGATTGATGATAAAATCGTGAAGTGGGTGGCCGTCCAAACGAATAGGAGCGGTCTGCTCGGTAGCAAAATATCCGGGACCAATACCATTGACCTGTATATTATACTTTGCCCATTCGGTGGCAAGATTACGGGTAAGCATCTTCAGACCTCCCTTAGCCGCAGCGTAGGCGGTAATGCTATCCCTGCCCAGTTCACTCATCATAGAGCAGATATTGATAATTTTTCCACCATTACGCTGCACCATGGATTTTGCTACCAGCTTGCTCATGATAAAAGCAGCAGTGAGGTCAATATCCATAACGCGACGAAAGTCTTCCACTTCCATTTCCAAAGCAGGAACACGCTTCATGATAGCAGCATTGTTGAATAAGATATCAATGGGGCCAACTTCTTTTTCTATTTTGCTTACATTTTCTTTTGCCTCCTGCTCATTGGATACATCAAACAGATACCCTTTCACGTCATAACCTTCCTCACGATAATGGGCCAGGGCAGCTTCCATCTTGGCAGGTGTATGTCCGTTGATGACGACAGTAGCTCCGGCTTTTGCTACCGCTTTGGCCATCGCCATACCCAATCCGTGGGTGGCACCTGTGAGCAACGCTACTTTTCCGCTAAGGTCAAAAAGCTTATGCATATCTAGGTTTATTTAAGTTCTGTAGGTGAAATTTTATCCATATCGCCATAATCCAGGTTCTCTCCGGCCATTCCCCAGATAAAAGAGTAATTACTGGTGCCCGCTCCACTGTGAATAGACCAGGGAGGAGACACTACAGCCTGTTTGTTATGTACAAATATGTGTCGGGTTTCCTTTGCTTCTCCCATAAAGTGGCATACTGCCTGGTCTTCAGGAAGATTGAAGTAAAAGTAAGCTTCCATTCTCCTGTCATGGGTATGGGCAGGCATGGTGTTCCACACACTGCCGGTCTGAAGTTCAGTGATTCCCATCTGCAGTTGGCAGGTCTGGATGATAGGACTTACCAGCATCTTTCTGAGAATACGATGGTTGGAGTTTTCAGGAGCACCAAGCTCCACGGTTTCAGCCTTATCTAAGGTGACTTTGGTGGTAGGGTAAGCCTGATGTGCCGGTGCCGAATTGAAATAAAAATGAGTGTCTCCTGATTTGGCCGGATGAAAAATAACTTCCTTCACTCCTTTGCCTACATACAGTGCTTCTTTGGTAGCCAGCACAAAATCTTTTCCGTCTACGCTCACCTTACTCTCTGCACCTACATTGATGATACCCATTTCTCTTCTGTCCAGAAAGTGCTCAGCTCTCAAAGTAGGAATAGTTTCTAATGCCAGAGACTTCTCTACCGGATGGGCACCTCCAACAATATAGCGGTCATATAAAGTATAAGTAAGCTGAATCGTGTCTTTATGGAAAAGCGTATCAAGCAGATAAGCCTCTCTGAGTTTGGCGGTATTGTAAGTCATGCTGTTATTGGGATGAATCGCATGACGGGTAGAATAATAGGTATGCATGGGCTGGATTGGAAAATTAATATTTATGTGTAATCGTTTGCGCAAAATAAGTATCATTTTGATCAAATCAAATTTTCCATAGAAGAGAGCTTTTCATATTATCCTGATGCTGGAATAAGAGAATGAAAAACAGTAAAAATTTTGTCCATCAAGAGAATATTCATTATTATGCAAACGATTGCATTTCTACTAATACATGCTGCTTAGCATTATATTTAAAAACCTTTAACCTAAAATATTGGATGAAACTCAATGCCACTCAATCACTTTACCTTTCTTTTACGGTTCTGCTAACAGTCATATGTTCTTGCAGCACTCCCAAACAAAACGAACAAGAAAAAGCTGAGGTCAAAAGCAGTGGGGCCTGGGAAAATGTGAGCGCGATTTTAGCGGAAATCAAGGCTCCTGCGTTTCCTGACCGAGACTTCCTGATTACTGATTATGGAGCGGTAGGAGATGGTTCTCAGGATAATACCCAGCCCTTTCAGGAAGCCATAGCAGCCTGCAATCAGCAAGGGGGCGGAAGAGTAGTAGTACCTGAAGGTAATTTTTTTACCGGACCTATCCACCTGAAAAGTAATGTGAACCTACATTTGGAGGAGGGAGCAAAAATTTCTTTTTCAACCAATCCGGATGACTATCTTCCTTTGGTATATACCCGCTGGGAAGGGGTAGAACTGATGAATTATTCTCCTCTGATCTACGCCTTTGAAGAAAGCAATATCGCTATTACCGGAAGTGGAACGTTAGATGGTCAGGCTAACGAAACCAACTGGTGGCCCTGGAAGGGGCGAGAGAATTACGGCTGGCAGGAGGGTATGCCGCAACAGGAAGATGAAGGTAATCGTCCGGCCTTATTTGCTATGGCGGAAGAAGGCGTGCCGGTGAGTGAACGAAAATTTGGACCGGGGCACTATCTGCGCCCCCAGTTTGTGCAGCCTTATCGTTGCGAAAATGTATTGATTGAAGGCGTGACCTTTGTCAACTCTCCCATGTGGATACTCAATCCCGTTCTTTGTACCAATGTCACCATCCAGGGGGTAACGGTAGAAAGTCAGGGGCCCAACTCGGACGGTTGTGACCCCGAGTCCTGTAAAAATGTGCTGATCAAAGATTGTTTCTTCAATACCGGAGATGACTGTATCGCCATCAAATCAGGAAGGAATGCTGATGGTCGCCGAATTGATGTACCCAGCGAGAATATCGTTATTCAGAACTGTAACATGGCCAATGGGCATGGAGGGGTAGTCATTGGCAGTGAGATTTCAGGAGGTGCCAGAAATATTTTTGCTGAAAACTGCACTATGAACAGCCCCTTACTGGACAGGGCTTTAAGAATCAAGACCAGCTCTATGCGGGGAGGTGTGGTAGAAAATATATACATGAGAAACATAGAAGTAGGTCAGGTAGCAGAGCAGGTAATTCGCGTCAATATGTTTTATGAAGATTCCGGTTCGTTTTTGCCTACTGTCAGAAATATTGAGGTACAAAACATGACAGTAGAGAAGGGTGGTGAAGTAGGTATATTGTTGGAAGGCTACAAGCAGTCGCCGGTAGAAAATATCCGTTTGCTTAATGTAACTATAAAAGAAGTGGAAGATCCTTATAAGTTCTCCAACGTAAAGGACGTCGTATTTGAAGATGTAACCATCAATGGAGAAAGTATCACTCCGTAAAAGGCGTTCGCCGGGTCATAAAGTGATTTTCCCGCCCCAACTATTTATGGAGAATGACTGCTTTAGTAAAACAAAGCTTACCTGAGTAAGTATTGAAAATAAGGTAGTATCAACTTAATAATTTGTGTGATTATTTTTATTTATTAAATAATTGCCCGAATAAATGAAGTTTCTGATATGTCTCCTGTTTTCCCTTCTGCATTTCACACTGGTATCGTATGCTCAGTATAAGAATATAAAATTTGAGCAGGTCCAGGCTAATCAGGAGATATCAAGTAATGTCATCTGTATCTTACAGGATAGTCGGGGCTTTATGTGGTTTGGCACACGTGATGGGTTGAACAAGTATGATGGCTACAATCTGACAGTATATACCCATAATGCCAGAGATACCAGGAGTATTAGTCATAATGCTGTGATGGATCTCATAGAAGATGAGCAGGGTAATCTGTGGATGGCTACCTGGGATGGGGGACTGAACATGTACGATCGCAACAAAGATTTTTTTGTAAGCTACCAGACTGATGAAAAGGACCCTAAGACGATTTCGTCTAATCTGGTGAATAGTGTTCTCATTGATAGGGAGGATAATTTCTGGGTAGGTACCAAAGGTGGGGGGCTTGATCTTTTTCATAGGGAAGATGGTACGTTTACTCATTACAGGTATCAACATGATGATACAGGCAGCATAAGTAGTGATATAGTGACAGAAGTATATGAAGATAGTCAGCAGAATTTATGGGTGGGCACGTACGATGGGGGCTTAAATCTCTTCAATAGAGAAAGCCAGACATTTACCAGATTTCAGTACGATAAAAGCGACAAACATTCCCTGAGTCATAACTATATTTCAGAAGTCTATGAAGACAGCCAAAACCGCTTATGGGTGTGTACCAGAGGTGGTGGCCTCAATCTGCTGGATAGAAAAACACTGAAGTTTAGCCATTTCAGGCATTCCCCTTATGACCAGACCAGCCTGGCAAGTGATGTGATTTTATCCATTGAGGAAGATGAGCAGGGAGTATTATGGGTAGGTACCGAAAATGGAGGAATAAGCATTTTTGACCCGAAAACAAAAACTTTCCGAAATTATAAAGAAGATGGTGGAGATGATACCAGTCTGGGCAACAATTCTATCTACGATATCTACAGAGACAATAAAGACAACATTTGGGTAGGCACCTTCAGTAGTGGTCTCTACATGGTAAATATTGATTATAAGCAATTTACCCACTATAAGCACAATTCTTCCCCTTACAGCCTGAACAATAACAATGTCCTTTGTATTTACGAGGACTCAAAAGATAATATGTGGGTGGGCACGGATGGAGGAGGTCTTAACCTATTTGATAGAGAAAAAAGTCTCTTTCATCATTACAAACATGAATTAGGAAATGAAAATAGTATCGCAGGGAACCATGTATTGAGAATAACTGAGGACAGTGAAGGAAACTTGTGGATAGGTACCTGGGGAAATGGAATAACGATTTATAACAAAGAAAAAAACACTTATCGGCATTTTAAACATGACCCGGACGACCCTCAAAGTATAAATAGCAATAATATCTGGAATATCTACGAAGACTCCCAGAAGAATATCTGGTTAGCTACCTATAGCAATGGTCTGGACTTATATAATCGTGAAAAAGAATCCTTCAATCACTTTATCTCCAAGCCGGAAGATAAAGCTAGTATAAGCCATAACACGGTAAATAATATTTTTGAGGATAGTCGCGGTCGTTTGTGGGTAAGCACCAAAGGAGGAGGTCTCAACCTTATGGACAGAAAGACGCAGACTTTCACTCGTTTTGTGCATAAAAAACAAGAAAATAGTATCAGTAACAATTTCACCAGCTGCATTTTTGAGGATAGACGAGGTGACCTATGGATAGGTACAGAAGAAGGCTTAAATCGTCTGGATAGTGATACAAATAAATTTACCAATTACTATCAGGTAGATGGTTTGCCCAACGACTTTATTTATGGCATACTTGAAGATGATCACGGTAACTTATGGATAAGTACCAAAAAAGGTTTATCCAAGTATAATCCTCTCAATGATACTTTTGAAAACTTTGGGGTAGCAGATGGGCTGCAGGCAGACGAATATCGGGAGGCTTACTGTAAGAGTCGTTCCGGGAAAATGTACTTTGGAGGTATCAATGGTTTTAATGAGTTTCATCCGGATAGCATCAGAGAAAAAGAGTTTACGCCTCCTCTGGTCATTACCAAGTTTGAGATTTTCAATAGTGTTGTGCCTATTGCACAAGACGATGAAGCTATACTTAAAAAACATATCTCTGAAACCGAAGCCCTAACCCTTTCCTATGAGCATTCGGTATTTTCCTTTGAATTTGCCTCTCTCAACTATACTCTTCCTGAAAAAAAGCAGTATGCTTACCAACTGGAAGGCTTTGACAAAAGTTGGAACTATGTAGGTACCAAGCATATGGCTACCTACACCAACCTGGACCCTGGTACATATACTTTTAAAGTAAAAGGGCTTGACAATCAGGGTAACTGGTCCAAAGATACTGCTTCACTAAAGCTGACGATTACTCCCCCCTACTGGCAAACATGGTGGTTTAGGCTAGGATCTGCTTTATTTGTATTGGGCAGTTTTGTGCTGTTCTTCCATGTTCGGTTACGCGTAATTCGCAATCAAAAAGAGGTACTTGAACGACAGGTAAAAGAAAGAACTGAACAATTGGAAAGCCTTACTAAAGAAGAAAGGCAAGCTCGTCTGGAAGCAGAAAAGGCAAGAGTAGAAGCGGAGAGAGCAAATCGTGCCAAAAGTGTATTCCTTGCGACCATGAGCCACGAAATTCGCACCCCTATGAATGGTGTAATGGGAATGACTGCACTTTTGGAAGAAACAGAGCTTAGCCAGGAACAAAAGGAATATACCGCTACCATTCGTAGCAGTGGTGAAAGTTTGCTGGGAGTAATCAATGATATTCTGGATTTCTCCAAAATAGAGTCGGGAAAGATGGAGTTGGAAGCCAACGACTTTCACCTGAGAAATTGTATAGAAGATGTTTTAGACCTGTTTGCCACTAAAGCGAATGAATACGGAATAGACTTAGTATTACAAATGGAAAATACTATTCCTGTTTTGGTTAATGGGGATGCACTTCGTTTGCGTCAGATACTCATGAATCTGGTAGGAAACGCAGTAAAGTTTACGGATGAAGGAGAAATATTTGTGTTTGTACAGCTTTTAAATCAAAAAGAAGAAGCTCTGGAACTGAAGATTGAAGTAAGGGATACTGGAATTGGTATTCCTACAGAGAAAATTGAAAGACTTTTCAAATCATTCTCTCAGGTAGATTCTTCTACTACCCGCAAATATGGAGGCTCGGGCTTAGGTCTGGTGATTTGCAAAAAGCTGATTGAGATGATGGGAGGGAAAATTCAGGTACAAAGTAAAGAAGGAGTGGGCTCCGCTTTTGCATTTAACATATGCTTAAACAAAAGCCTGCAAAACCAACCGAATGTCTTCAGGGAGCTTTGCAGTGTACAGGGCAAACGAGTGCTTATTGCAGATGATAATGCTACTGTCAGGGAGGTATTAAGCAGGCAATTAATGGACTGGAAACTTATCCCCGAGACAGTGAGCTCCATAGAGCAGGCGCTCAATACATTATCAGGAGTTGGTTCTTTTGATCTGCTGATGATTGACACGCAGATGGCTGAAATGCATAGAGATGAGCTTATTGTTCAACTGAATGATACTTATAGTATTCCTGTCATTTTCATGAATGTGGCAGGAGCAAATCATCAATGGCTGCTGGATAAATGTCCGGCATCAGTGATTTTTAAGCCTGTACGCCAGCAGCTATTGTATGATCATCTGCTCAATATATTTAAGCCCAATCATGAACAGATAAAGAATGAGAACAACGCTAAAATATTATCAGTCAGTTTAGCACAGGAATATCCTCTAAGTATTCTCATTGCGGAAGATAATCTGGTCAACCAAAAGCTGGCGATAAGAGTTTTAGAGAAGTTGGGGTATCAGCCTGATCTTGCCAAAAATGGTAAAGAAGCAGTAGCAGCTGTACAAAATAAACATTACGATATCATCTTGATGGATGTACAGATGCCTGAGCTGGACGGTATAGAGGCGACCCGGCAAATACGCAAAAACGCTAGTTACCAGCCTGTAATTATTGCCCTCACCGCAAATGCCATGCAAGGCGATAAAGAGAGCTGTCTGAAAGCCAAAATGCATGACTATCTGCATAAACCATTCCAACTGGCTCAGCTTTCAGATACACTCAGGCAGTGGGCAATAAAGCTAAGAACCAATAATGACATGCATACAAGCATAACTTAATCCTGAGCCTAACATCCTTATTTTTTATAAGAAGCTACCAACTGACTGACTGCTTGATCACCTTGCACTGCATATTTAGGTCTGGGGTGCTGGGCATCAAATACCTGTAGCTTTTGATGAGGCTCTACCGAGACAAAACTTTCGTCAATTTCTCCCTCATCATTTAGTACTTCCTCCAGTGATAAGCCCAGGTGTTTGGCCAGAAAACGGTAAGCTCCTTCCCTTTTGCTAATGCCATAGTCATGTCCTTCGTCAGGAAGATGAAGATTCTCTACATTTTCAGCTTTATCATAAAGCGCATAAATATTTTTGATATAAGGGTATTCTACTTCAGGGGTGTTCAATGTCCAGTCTTTACCATCAGAAATCAGTAGCATAGGGCGTGGAGCAGCCAATGCAGCAATCTCAACATTGCTGGTTTCGTGGGTTTCACTTTGATGGATGGGTAGGCCACTTTCACAAACACAGCCTCCGAAGAAATGTGCCGAAACCATGACTACCGGCAAAGAAACAGCAATCCTGTCATCCAGGGCGGTGAGTAGAAAAGTTTGTGTGCCTCCACCAGAAGCACCGGTTATCGCAATACGTTCTCTATCTACTTCAGGTATGGTATGTAGAAAATCTACTGCTCGTATGCTGTTGATGGTTTGCAGGGCGAGTGCCTGATGATGCTTATGCATGTTCTGATCAGCATCGCCGTAGCCCACCATATCATAGGCAAAAACAATGGCTCCCATGCGTGCCAGGGAAGCACAACGTCTCTGCATTTCTTCACGCGTTCTGGCCGTATATTCATCCCCCTGAAAGTGGCCATGAGTGGAAAGTATGGCAGGATATGAAGATTGCTGTTGAGTAGGCCGGTATAAATTTCCAGTAACAAAATAACCAGGCATGCTCTCAAATGCTACGTTCTCTACTGTATAACCGTCATAAGTTCGTTTGCTGTGAATGATGGGTTTTAGCGGTGTTCTTTCAAAATCCGGTGACAGCCCCAGCCCGTTCCAGATGCCTTCTCGTATTTGCGCTGCCCGCTGCTTCCAGGAAGCTAAGTCGTTGTAAGTAGCAGCATATTTTTCTAAAGCAGCAGTTCCTTCTTCTTCGGTAAAAAAACTACTTTGCCGTAGCATTGAAGTGTTCTCAGATTGCGCTGATAGTCTGCTGCCAAACATCATTAATGCAGAAAGTAGTAATAGGTAGGTCGTGTATTTTTTCATAAAGTCAATATAAAAAAAATTGAAATACCGAATGGCAATGTCTTTAGTCTTTCAGAAAATAGGTAGTAACACTTTTATGGATTTTATGAGTGAAGTTATTCGTAAAGCTGTTGAATTGCTTATCTTACCATGACAATCTAATTTAAAGGAATACCTAAAACTCCCTATAACTATGCATGTAATTGGCATTGACTACGGTACAGATAGCGTGCGTGCTCTCATAGTAGATGCTGCAAGTGGAGAAGAAATCGCCACTGACGTATTTTACTACCCCCGATGGGCAGAAGGCCAGTATTGTGACAGTAACATAAATCAGTTTCGCCAACACCCTCTGGATTATGTAGAGGGCCTGGAAACTACCATAAAAAATTGCCTGAAAAAAGTATCCCCTACGGTTCGGGAATCTATCAAAGGAATAGCGGTAGATACCACAGGCTCCAGCCCCTGTGCGGTAGATAAGACCGGAACGCCTCTGGCTTTGTTGCCTGGTTTTGAGGAGAATCCCAACGCCATGTTTGTCTTGTGGAAAGACCATACGGCCGTCAATGAAGCGCAGGAAATCAATACACTGGCGCGACAAAGTGAAACAGATTATACCCAATATGAAGGCGGAATCTATTCTTCGGAATGGTTCTGGGCCAAAATGCTGCACGTGCATCGGGTAGATGAAAGTGTACGCAAGGCAGCCTACTCCTGGGTGGAGCATTGCGACTGGATACCCTTCTTGCTTACCGGTGGCACCCATGTGCATGAGATGAAGCGTAGCCGTTGTGCTGCTGGGCACAAAGCCCTCTGGCATGAGTCGTGGAATGGCTTACCTCCTAATGATTTCTTTACCCAGCTTGACCCTCTGCTGGATGGCATGCGAGAGCGCCTATTTGAAAAAACCTATACTTCTGATGCGTCAGCAGGTACTTTATCAGCGGAGTGGGCTAAGCGACTCGGTCTTTCTGAAGATGTAGTGGTAGCCGTAGGAGCTTTTGATGCCCACATGGGAGCCGTAGGCGGACAGATAGAGGCTTATTACCTGAGCAAAGTGATGGGTACCTCCACCTGCGATATTCTGGTGGCCCCACGAGAAGAAGTGGAAGGTAAACTGGTGCAAGGTATCTGTGGACAAGTCAATGGCTCCGTCATTCCAGGTATGGAAGGGCTGGAAGCCGGACAATCGGCTTTTGGCGATGTGTATGCATGGTTTAGAAAATTACTCTCCTGGCCGCTCACCCATATCATCCAAGAATCCCAACTTCTGGATGAAGCTACCAAAGAAAAGCTGATAGAAGAAACACTGGATAAAATGATTCCTGCCCTTTCGGAAGCAGCGGCAGATATCAAACCTGCCGAATCCGGAGTAATTGCCCTGGACTGGCTCAACGGTCGTCGTACGCCTGATGCAAACCAAAGGCTGAAAGGTGCTATCTTCGGGCTTAATCTGGGCAGTGACGCGCCTAAAATCTTCCGGGCGCTGGTAGAAGCCACTTGTTTTGGGGCCAAAAAAATTGTAGATCGTTTTCGTGCGGAAGGGATTCCCGTCAAAGGGCTGATTGGCTTGGGTGGGGTAGCCAAAAAATCTCCTTTCATCATGCAGATCATGGCTGATGTGATGAACATGCCCATTAAAATTGCCAAATCAGAACAAACCTGTGCACTGGGAGCAGCCATGTTTGCCGCTACAGCAGCAGGAGCCTATGAGCATGTGGAGGGAGCTATCGCTGGTATGGGCTCTGGCTTTGATGCAGAGTATCATCCGAACCCGGAGCAGAGCAAACTTTATGAAGAGCTTTATGAACAATACAATCAATTTGGAGAGATAGTAGAAAAATTAAGTCAGACATGAGTCAGTATAACGATATCAAACAGGCCGCCTATGAGGCCAATATGCAGCTGCCCGAACTGGGGTTGGTACTTTTTACTTTTGGAAATGTAAGTGCAGTAGACAGGGCAAAAGGGGTATTTGCCATCAAACCCAGCGGAGTCCCCTACCAGCAACTTGCTCCCGAAAATATGGTTATTGTTGATTTTGAGAACAATATTGTGGAAGGTAAGATGCGTCCTTCGTCCGATACCAAAACGCATGCTTTGCTGTATAAGCATTGGGAGAAGATTGGGGGCATCGTGCATACGCATTCTACCCATGCCACGGCCTGGGCACAGGCTCAACAGGATGTTCCGATCATGGGCACTACCCACGCTGATCATCTCACAGTGGATATACCCTGCGCCAAAGTGATGGATGATGTTCGCATAGAAGGTGATTATGAGCATGAAACAGGTTTTCAGATCATAGATGAGTTTAAAGAAAGAGGATACTCTTATGAGGAAGTAGAGATGGTACTGGTTGCCAATCACGCGCCGTTTAGCTGGGGAAAGACTGCTGAGAAAGCTGTGTATAACAGTGCAGTATTAGAAGAAATAGCACGTATGGCTTACCTCAGCCTGCAAATTCGTCCTGATGCCCCTCGCCTCAAAGACAGCCTGATCCGAAAGCATTATGAACGTAAACATGGAAAAGACGCCTATTACGGACAGTCTTAAATGTGCGATAGTGTTATGGTGCTGAGTGTTATAGTCTTTTTTAGCCTCATTAATTTGTAACACTTTTTATGTAATGACAGTACGCACCATAACACCATAACACCATAACACCATAACACCATAACACCATAACACCATAACACCATAACACCATAACACCAAGAACTATATACTATCTAAACTAACCAAAACTAATACATGAAAGGACTTGAAACACTGGACTGGATTGTCATCGCTGGCTATTTCCTGGTGCTCTTGGGTATAGCCTTATGGGTCATTCTTCAAAAACAAAAAGATACAGCGGACTATTTTCTGGCCGGACGTGACATCGGCTGGTTTGTAGTAGGAGCATCCATTTTTGCTTCCAATATCGGTTCTGAGCACGTAGTGGGGCTGGCCGGCACAGGCGCTTCTGATAAACTGCCTCTATTGATTTATGAACTTCATGCTTGGATCGTGCTGATGCTGGGCTGGGTTTTTCTTCCTTTTTACGCACGCAGTGGCGTTTTTACCATGCCTGAGTTTTTGGAAAAACGCTACAACTCAACTGCCCGCTGGTTTCTCTCTATTTTCTCTCTTTTGGCTTATATCTTAACCAAGGTTTCGGTAACGATCTATGCCGGAGGTGTAGTCATTTCTTCCCTGCTACAGATAGACTTCCTTACCGGCGCTTTGGCCACGGTGATTCTTACCGGGATTTACACGGTCTTGGGCGGAATGAAAGCGGTAGTGTATACCGAAGCATTGCAGACAGTGATTCTGATCTTAGGAGCCGCTACCCTTACCTTTATGGGACTAGATGCTGTAGGGGGATGGGGAGAACTGAAAGCTACCGTAGGCGATGATTATTTTGACATGTGGCGTCCACCTTCTGATCCTGATTTTCCCTGGCCCAGTCTGGTGATTACCAGCACCATTGTGGGTATCTGGTATTGGTGTACCGACCAGTACATCGTGCAGCGGGTACTCACTGCCAGAAATATCAAGGAAGGAAGACGCGGAACCATCTGGGGAGGTTTTCTAAAACTTTTACCAGTTTTCCTGTTTCTGATCCCCGGTGTGATTGCATTGGCTTTGAAGCAGCAGGGTAAACTGGAATGGGAGTCTGCCGACCAGGCTTTTCCCGTGCTAATGAGCAATCTCTTACCTGATGGACTGAGAGGATTGGTGGCTGCCGGATTGTTAGCTGCCCTGATGAGTTCACTGGCTTCGGTTTTCAACTCCTGTGCGACACTATTCACCAAAGATATTTATGAAAAGTTGAGACCCGGTACGCCTGAGAAAAAGCTGCTCAACATTGGAAAAATCGCTACGGTAATTATTGTTTTCCTCGGCATCGCCTGGATACCGGTGATGCAGAATATTTCCGGCGTTTTGTATGAATATCTGCAATCGGTTCAATCTTATATAGCTCCTCCTATCACGGCGGTATTTTTATTGGGCGTATTCTCTAAACGGATCAACGCCAAAGGAGCGATGGCTACATTAGTGATTGGCTTAGCCATTGCCGTCATACGTTTAACCCTTGAACTGAGCAAAGATTATCTGGATCCGGAAAGTATCTTCTTCCTGATCGGTGACATGAACTTTTTGCGTTTTGCTGCCTGGATGTTCCTGGCCTCCGTACTGATCGCGGTAGTAGTAAGCCTGATGAGTCCTGCACCATCAGAGGAAAAGCTTTCAGGACTGACCTATAGTACGCTTACGGCAGAACAGAAGGCCGAAAATAAAGCCAGCTACAATATCTGGGATATTCTGGCCTCCCTGGCAGTACTGGCCATTGTGATTTTTATTATGATTTCTTTTAACGGATAATAGGATATGATTAAGCTTGATCAATTTGAAGCCTGGTTTGTTACTGGCAGCCAGCATTTGTATGGAGAAGAAACTTTAAAACAGGTAGCGGAGCATTCGCAGCAGATCGTCAAAGGATTGAATGCAACGAAAGCACTTCCGGTAAGAATTGTCTATAAGCCTGTGCTGACTACACCCGATGCCATTTATCGACTTTGTCAGGAAGCCAACAGTGCAGAGAACTGTATCGGGCTTGTCGCCTGGATGCATACTTTTTCGCCTGCCAAAATGTGGATTGCCGGACTGAAAGCCTTGCAGCGGCCACTTGCTCATCTGCATACCCAATTCAACCGTGACATTCCCTGGTCTACGATTGATATGGATTTTATGAATCTCAACCAATCGGCTCACGGGGGTAGAGAGTTTGGTTACATGGCCAGCCGTATGGGTATCAATCGCAAAGTCATTGTGGGGCATTGGGAAGACACAGAGGTGCATCAGCAGTTGAACGTTTGGACGCGTGCAGCCGCTGCCTGGTACGATGCCCAAGGTGCCAAAGTAGCTCGTTTTGGCGACAATATGCGTGAAGTTGCCGTAACCGAAGGCGATAAAGTAGCTGCGCAAATGCAATTTGGTTACTCTGTCAATGGTTATGGTTTGGGCGATCTGGTGGCTTATGTCAATGAAGTGTCAGATGCGGAAATTGACCAACTGACGTCTACCTATGAAGAGAGTTACGAACTGGCAGACGCTCTCCGTAAAGAGGGTGCTCAGCGGGCATCTTTAAAGGAAGCTGCCCGAATAGAACTGGGCATGAGAGCTTTCCTGGAAGCGGGTAACTTCAAGGCCTTTACCAACACCTTTGAAAACCTGCACGGCTTAGCCCAACTACCCGGAATCGCCTCGCAGCGGCTGATGGCGGATGGCTACGGTTTTGGGGCGGAAGGCGACTGGAAAACGGCTGCTTTGGTACGTGCCATGAAAGTCATGAGTTCCGGTCTGAAAGGAGGAACTTCCTTTATGGAAGATTACACTTATCATTTCCATCCTGACGGACAAAAAGTACTGGGTTCGCACATGCTGGAAATCTGCCCTTCTATCGCAGCAGGCAAGCCCAGATGTGAAATCCATCCGCTCTCCATCGGAGGCAAAGCTGATCCTGTTCGTCTGGTATTTGACACAGCTGCCGGTTCGGCTTTGAACGCTTCAGTCATTGATATGGGTGGACGTTTCCGCCTGCTGGTCAATGAGGTGGAAGCTGTGCCTTTGGAAGAGCCTATGCCCAAGCTACCGGTAGCCCGGGTATTGTGGAAACCTAAACCTAATCTAAAGATTGCTGCCAACGCATGGATACTCTCCGGAGGCGCGCATCATACCGGTTATAGTGCGTGCTTAACTCCTGAATATATGCAGGACTTTGCGGAAATGGCCAATATAGAGTACCTCCTGATCAATGAAGATACTCAGCTTTACCATTTCAAAAATGAGCTTCGCTGGAACACAATGTATTGGGGAAGGTAGGAGAGTGTTAAGGTGTTATAGTTGATATATTGAACCATAACACCTTAACACTAAGTCATTCAGTAGAGAAGCGATACTCAGTAGTAGTGCTGTAAGTCTCTCCAGGAGCAAGTTCTACTGAGGGAAAGTTGGGTTGATTAGGTGAATCTGGAAAATGCTCGGTTTCCAGGCAAAAAGCTGTTCTCTTTGCATAGGTAATTCCTTCTTTACCAGTAACTGAACCATTGAGAAAGTTGCCGGTATAAAACTGTACACCGGGTTCGGTGGTGTATACTTCCATCACACGGCCAGTGGTAGGCTCATGCACTCGGGCAGCCAGACCCATACCTTCTTTGTCCAGTACCCAGCAGTGGTCATAACCCATGCCATATTTGATCTGCTCATTGCTGTCTTCATCAATCTGCTGACCGATAGGCTTAAGCTCACTAAAGTCAAAAGGAGTACCTGCTACCGCAGCCAGTTCACCGGTAGGAATTAAGGTTTCATCTACCGGTATAAACTGATCAGCATTGATCATCACTTCATGATTCAGCACCGTTTGAGTAGGGTCTCCGGTCAGGTTGAAATAAGAGTGATTGGTCAGATTAACTACCGTTTTCTTATCAGTAGTAGCCTCATACTCTATTCTCAGTACATTGTCGTTGGTAAGGGTATAGGTTACTTTGGTTTCCAACTTACCTGGATACCCCTGGTCACCATCAGGACTGGTGTAGGTGAGTACCAACTGCTGGCCATCTTCCGATTGCTGCGACTCTGCTGACCAAACCACTTTATCAAAACCCTTCAGTCCGCCATGAAGATGGTTGCCCATGTTGTTGGTATCCAGCTGATAAGTAGTGCCATCAATGGTAAATTTTCCTTTGGCAATACGGTTGCCATAGCGACCGACCAGCGCCCCAAAATATGGGTTATTGTCTACATAAGCCTGCAAATTATCAAATCCTAATACTACATCATCAAGATTACCGTCGGCATCTTTTACTTTTAAAGAAGTAACGATACCTCCGTAATTCGTGATTTTGGCTTCCATACCATCCTGGTTAGTTAGCGTATAGATGTCTACAGCTTCACCATTAGGACCGGTGCCGAAGCTTTCTTTGGGTATAGGGTTAGATATTTCTTGCATAGTGGATTGTTCGTTTTCTTGTGTTGAAGGTGATTGACATGCAGCCACAAACAGACTAAATATGAGTAGGTAAGGTTTCATACGTGTATTATACATCATTTGGTTAAAGGTCATTGTAGCTTTAGAAAGAGAATAGAAATCAACAATTTTGAAAAAAAGATACTTTTTAAGCTCAAAATATTTCACAAGCACTTCTTGTTTCCAAATCTAAACAAAAGAGGAGAACTCTAAAAGAATTTATGCTTCAGGGGCATTGCTTAACTATTGAGTAGCAGCCTCTGTTGTCATTTGAAATAAAGGGAATCCAGCCAGTGGAGTGTGTGCTTCGTCCATATACAGTTCCATTTCACTGACAAGCTCAGGATGATCTGCTGCTACGTTTTGTTGCTCACTGTCATCATTCTTTAGGTTGTATAACTCGGTAGGCGGAGGGTTATCATCACGCACATTGTAGCGTACTGCTTTCCATTGATCTTTCAATACTGACTGGCGCCCTCCCAACTCGTAAAACTCCCAATAAAGGTATTTATGTTGCTGCTGTGATTTTTCATCACCCAATAAAGTAGGTAAGTAAGAAATACCGTCTATATCTTCAGGTATGGGGGCTTCAATAAGTTCGCAAACTGTAGGCAGAAAATCCCAGAATGCGGACAGATGATCTGATTGTGTGTTGGCTTCAATGTGTCCTGGCCAACGGGCAATGAATGGAGTTCTGACACCACCTTCATACAGATCTCTTTTCATACCTCTGAGTGTGCCATTACTGTTGAAAAATTCCATCTTATGAAAACCCTCCTGATGGGGGCCGTTATCACTACAAAAGATGATTAAAGTATTTTCGCTCAGCCCAAGCTGATCTACTTTATCTACTATTGCTCCCACTGAATTATCCAGCCTTTGAATCATAGAGGCGAAACCTTTCTCCGGTTCCGGCCAGTCCTGCGAGGCAAATTGACCATAATCTGGCACTTCCATACCATTGGTAGGATGCTCATTATTAGCATGAGGAATATTGAAGGCAACATAGAGAAAAAAAGAAGTATCCTGATGATCTGAAATGAAGGATAAAGCTTCTTTTTCAAAAAGGTCGTGGGTATAAGTAGTTTTGGTTTCTGCTACACCCGTACCTTCAGGCCGGTCTGCCCAGGGGTTTTTACCATCTACCAGTATAGTTTGGTTGCCTTTCAGCATTTCTTTTTTACCATTGCGGTACAAAAACTCCGGGTAGAAATTATGTGCATGCCACATATTGAGGTAGCCGTAGGCAAAATCAAATCCATTTCGCTGAGGGTCATCAGGTGGTGGAGGATGTCCTACTCCCCATTTGCCAATGACACCCGTAATGTAGCCCGTGCTCTTTAGTCCTTCGGCTACTGTTACCTCATGCTCTTCCAGCAACTGTCCTGATTGGTTGGCTCTCACTGATACATGTCCTGTATGAAGTCCGGTAAGTAAACTGGCACGAGAGGGGGCACATACGGTAGCGCCCGTATAATGATTATTTAGCCGCATACCCTCTTTGGCTAGCTGGTCAATACGAGGAGTAGATAATGTAGCCTGACCGTAGCAGCTCAAGTCCCCGTAGCCCAGATCATCAGCTAGTATGTAAATGATATTGGGTTTTGTTTTAGAAAGAGAAGTTTCATTTTCCTGTGGAGAAGTACAGCGAGTGAAAGAAATAACGACTCCCAAAAGAACCAAGACGAGAGACTGAGAAAGTACATTTAGCATGGGTAAAAAATTTTTCATATATCAGGATAAACACACATATAGCTACCAGTGGGTTAGAAACAATATACAAATCGTTATCTGCTCTTTGATTCATTTCATCAGATGAATCAACAAAACATATTAAAGATTGCATAAGTTAAGCATATTATTCATTTTCGTTTGACCAACAAAACTAACCAAACCACACCTAACAATGGAAAATTTTGATTTGATGGGAGCAATAGGTTCGCTCAGGGAATTAGCTATCTTATATGTTCCTAAATTGCTCCTGGCTATCCTTACCCTGATCGTGGGTATGTGGATCATTGGCAAAGTTATTGGCGGCATGAAAAATGCCCTCGGTAAGCGAAATGTAGATCCATCTCTCGTTCCTTTTCTTGCAGGATTATTGAAAGCAGTGCTGGTGGTCATGTTGATTATCAGCGTGGCAGGAATGATAGGAATTGCCACTACTTCATTTATAGCAGTATTGGGTGCTGCCGGTCTTGCAATAGGGCTGGCTTTGCAAGGTAGCTTAGCCAACTTTGCTGGTGGAGTATTGATTCTGATCCTTAAGCCCTATAAAGTAGGCGATGTAATTGAGGCGCAGGGCGTAATCGCCAGCGTGTCTGAGATTCAGATCTTTCATACAGTGCTTAAATCTTATGACAATAAGACAATTATCATTCCTAATGGACCACTGTATAACAATACAATTATCAACTATTCTACCGAACCTACTCGTAAAGTTGAATGGGTATTTGGCGTCAGCTATGATGATGATATTGACAAGGTAAAAAAGGTTATAGAAGAAGTTGTGTTTACTGATGAACGTATCCTGGATCGTGATACTCCCTATCTTAAGCTGGCTGAAATGGCAGATAGCTCAGTCAATTTTAAAGTTAGAGGGCTGGTAAATCAGGCAGACTACTGGGATGTATTTTTTGAAAAACAGGAAGCGATCAAAAAAGCTTTTGACGCTAATGGTATTTCTATCCCTTTCCCTCAGGTTGACGCACACTTGTACTCAGAAAATGGTGCAGAACCAAAAGCTTAATCATTACTTATTGAATAACGGGCAGCTGAAGGGCTGCTTTTTTTAATTATCCTAACTATGAAGAAACAGATAGGACTCTTGGCACTACTTTTTTTGCCATGTATGCTTAGGGCACAAATTGTTACTACTATTGAAACCCCTGCTGCCGATACCGTATGGAAAAAGTCTGTCAGCTTCGGACTGAACTTTAATCAGGCTTCCTTCACCGAAAACTGGTTTGGAGGAGGAGTAAACTCTCTTGCTTTTAGTACCTTTTTCAATGCAAAAGCTAACTACAAGAAAGACAAATGGTCATGGGACAATAGAGCAAATTTCCTTGTGGGAACGATTAATAATGATGGACAAGGGTACCGAAAAAGTCAGGACAGGCTTTTTATAGACAGTAAGGTAGGTCATGAGATTTCTGAGGTATGGGGTGCTTATTTTTCTACTACTTTCCTAACGCAGTTTGCACCTGGTTATCGGTACGTAACATTGCCAAGTGGCGAAGAAGATGCCTTGAAAATTTCAGACTTTATGGCTCCCGGCTTCTTAACTTTTTCTTTAGGATTTGAATATATTCCTAATGATAACTTTACACTTCGTTTGAGCCCTTTTTCTCCCCGCTTTACTTTTGTGACAGACACGGATCTGTATTTGAATACAGAGGGAAATACTAATTATGGTGTAGAGATAGGAGAAACATTAAGGCAAGAGTGGCTGGCAGCTCAGTTGGTAGCAGAATGGAGTAAAGACTTTACGGATGACATTAACCTCTACACCCGCTACATGATGTTTGCTAATTATGAAACGCTAAATCTAGAGGAGATAGATCACCGGCTGGATGTAGTATTTAATGCCCAGCTTACGAGTTTCATCAATCTAAGTCTTTCAGCCATTATGGTATATGATTATGATCAGGTAGATGAAATACAGCTCAGCCAAAACTTAGGTATAGGTATACTGCTTCAGGCAGAAGGTGCTGTTGTAGAATAATTAATGAAGGGCAGTGTATTGAAATTAATACACTGCTTTTATTATATTCAATATAAGTTATGGAATGGTAATTTATATTATAACCAACCACTAAAACCTTAAACTTTCCGGGCTATGCGGTGGAAACTTCTCCTTGCTATTCTGGCCGGTTTGCCCATCATTCTACTGGTCTCATTGCCATATGTTGCAGAGTGGTATCTGGAAAAAAATGATCAGGAGATACTGGGCAGAGAAGTAGAAGTAGAGGATATTGACCTCAATATTTTTACCGGAAAGTTAGCCTTGGAAGGCCTGCAAGTGTTTGAAGAGGATATGCAAAAGCAGTTTCTGTCTTGTCAGAATGCAGAAATACGATTGTCCTGGTGGCAACTTTTCTCCAATAACATTCACATTCGCCTGTTCACCGTGGATGAACTGGAAGTCAGTATTATTCAGAATGGTAAGCATTTCAACTTTGAAGATTTATTTTCTTCCATTGTAGCAGATTCCACAGAAGAAAAGCCCTCAAAAACATACCGCTGGCAAGTGGATAGCCTGCTGCTTTCAAATTCAGCCCTTAGCTATCAGGATCTGATTGTGGGTAGTAAAATTGACCTGGACAGTATTAGTATCCATTCTGGTGGTTTAAGCAATGAGAACCCTTCATATCAATTTGATACACGCTTCAAGATGGAGCAAGGTGCTCTTGCAGCCGATCTGTATGTGGATACTGATCAGTCTCTTTATGTACTGAAGAGCAAAATTGATCAGCTCCCATTTGCCTCATTGCAGCCTTATCTGAACAAGTTTATGAAGCTTAGTGATTTTGACAGTCACTTAGATGGAGATATTCTGCTGAGCGGAAACTATGTGGAGGCGGATAGCTTCGCCTTGAAAGGAAATCTGCATGTTCGTGATTTTATCATGATTGACCAGCAGGAAGACAGCCTGATAGCTTGGTCAGATTTTGCTATAGAAATAGATTCTCTGGATACCCGCCAGCAGATTTATGATTTTGGTAACATTAGCATGAATCAGCCTTACATCAGGTTAGTAGTGACCCCGGAGGGAAATAACTTCACCTTTGCACTGGCAGATTTGCCACAAGACACTTTGTATCAAGCCGATAGCCTGACCATGCAGGTACAGACGGATACTTTGAGTGAAGACAACTATGTAAGCCCCTTTGAATATATAGCAGAAAGCTTATACAAGCTGACGCAGGAATATATGGCTGTTAATTATCTGGCAGATAGCATTTCTATACAGAGTGGAGTACTGGAATACTACGATTATACGCTGGAAGACTCTTTCTACATGGAATTAAGTGAACTGAGTGCGCTTGCTACTGATATCAAAGAAGAGGATGAGTATACGAAGTTTAATATTCGTTCACGCCTTGATCAGATCGGCAATATGGTAGCTGATCTTCAGGTCAGCCGCAAGGGGATTGATAATATGATCTTTGATTTTAAGGTGGACAACGTTTACCTCAGCACCTTTAATCCCTACTCAAAATACTATATGGCACACCCATTCGCAGATGGTAAGGTGATCTTTAGCAGCAAGAACAAAATTGAAAACTATTTTCTGACCAGCAGTAACAATCTCTTTGTAGAGCAGATTGCAGTGGGCGATAAAGATACAGCTAATGCACTCTATGAGCTACCCATGAAACTTGCCGTAGCCCTGCTTAGGGATTTTCAGGGAAATGTGAACCTGGACGTTCCGGTAGAGGGGCAGTTAAACGATCCGGAGTATAAACTATGGAGAACCATTCTACAGGTATTGCGGAATATTATCCTAAAAGTTGTAACTGCTCCTTATCGTTTGCTTGCAAATGCTATAGGTGGAGACCCCAATGATTTGAAGTCTGTTAACTTTGAACCTCTACAATATGATGTGCAACAGCAACAGGCTAAGTCTCTGAAAAGTATCGCAAAAGTGCTTAAACAAAAGCCAGAGTTCATCATCCATTTTGTATGTGTCTCCGACAGTATGGAGGAAAAAAGTGCACTAGCTTTAAACGAAACCTGGAGAGCATATCAGGCTACTGCCGCTTTAGTCAGTCAGGATAGTTCAAGCTTGCTTCCTGCTTTAAAAGATCTGGACTCAGCTTTTTATCAGTTTGTTCAGAAAGCTGTACCTGCTTTTGATACTATTACTAATACAAATGTGCTGAGTGCCTGTCTGGAATACACTGGAAAAGCAAAGGTTGATACCCTATATCAACAGCTCTGGAAAAAGAGAGAAGCTTCCGTGCATCATTATCTACTGGAAATAGAGGCTTTAGCAGAAGAAAGATGGGTTTTTGCAGGTGCAAAGTCCTCTACCACCGACTCTACCAAGTATCCTCCCCACTACCAGATAGAGTATCGGATAGAGTAGTATTGGGTGCAGCTTTAATATCCGGTAGTTCATTGATGAATTTCACAATAACCTAAACATTTATCAGCTTATTCTATTTTAAAAATCTAAGTGCACATACTTCTCCGTATATGAACTGTCTACGTTCTGACAGTTTTTTAGACTTTATTTTTTCTTTATTACTTTCGGCAACCAATCCTTTAATCTTATCACCTTTACATTGCTATGGATCTAAAAAGTAAGTACAAAAGCATATACCCTCATGCTATTTTCTTAGAACATGAAATTAGTCAGGAAGTGGAAAGTTTTCTGAGAAGAAGAGGATGGGTAGCTCCTGATGAAAAAATACACTCTACAGAGAAGCCGGGAGAAGGTAATATGAATTTTGTACTTAGAGTCATTACAGATCAAAAATCTTTCATACTAAAACAGTCACGTCCCTGGGTAGAGAAGTTTCCGCAGGTAGATGCCCCAATTGAGCGTATTCAGGTTGAATACAATTTTTATCATTTCATAGCCCCCTATAAGGGAGTGAATCAATATACACCTGCGGTAATCGGTTTTGATGCAGAGCAGTTTATGTTAGCACTGGAGGACTTGGGCAGCGGAGCAGATTATACTTATTTGTATCAGAAAGGTAAGCAGCTCTCTCAGGAAGAAATTGAGGCTTTAAGTAAGTTGATCTCTGTTTTGCATCAGGTTAATGTTGACGAAAAGGAGAAGGTCAAATTTGACAACCAGCCTATGAAAGTCTTGAATCATGAGCATATTTTTGTTTTTCCCTACGCTGTAGACAATGGTTTTGACCTGGATAGCATACAGCCAGGTTTACAGGAGCTAGCGATGCATTATAAAAGAAATGAAGGGCTGAAAAAGAAGATCACCAAGCTGGGAAAGATTTATTTAGATAACTACAATACCCTTCTTCACGGAGATTACTATCCCGGTAGCTGGCTCAAAGTAGAAAGTGGGCTGAAGCTGATTGATCCTGAGTTCTCGTATTTCGGAAAAGCCGAATTTGATCTGGGGGTAATGCTGGCTCACCTGAAAATGGCTCAACAGACAGAAGAGAGTATTGAACTGGTGCTCAAAAATTATGAGAAGCCTGGTAATTTTGACGAAGATTTGATGTGGGCATTTTCCGGAGTGGAAATGATGCGAAGAATCATCGGTCTGGCACAATTGCCCCTTAGCCTTGATCTAACCGAAAAAGAAGGTTTGTTGGAAGAGGCTGTTTCTCTGATCAATCACTACGAAAAGGTTTAAAGTGAGAAATTTATTGATCATATACCTGCTGTTGTTTACCATAGCCTGCACTTCGGATAAGAAAACGACTGTACCGCAGGAATCTCCTTCAAAAGCAGAATCCACAAGCGGCACAAAACCGAAACTAGACACTGAGATTGTTAAAGATAAGGTGCTGGGCATGCTCCTGGGTTCAGCTATAGGAGATGCTATGGGAGCGCCTACTGAAATGTGGAGCAGAGAAGACATCAAAATAGAGTATGGCTATGTGGATGATCTGGATACGATGGTAAGAGAGCCGTCAGCTGAAGGTACCTGGGATTTTAACTTACCGGCAGGAGGCACAACCGACGACACTCGCTGGAAAAAATTGATGACAGAGTTCCTACTTACTCAGGAAGCCTGGTCTCCTTTGGATCCTAATGATTTCGCTCAGTTTATCGTCCGGCAGTACGAAAAAGATATCCAGTCGCTAAAGAATACTGAAAGCTTTGATCCTGAACCTTTTGAAGTGAATGCCCGTAGATTGGCCTGGCTTCAGGAATGGGCCATGGTAGCCAAACCTTTTGTAGAAGATGACCTGCAAGGCTATGCTTCTGCTCTAAGTCGTTTTTACGGCGGTGAAATGACCTGTGCGGGTATGCTTTACGCTCCTGCTATCGGGGCTTTTTATCCGGCGGCTCCTCAGATGGCCTATGATGAAGCTTATCGCCTAGCCCTGTTTGATATTGGCTACGCCAGAGATATCAGTGCTATTACAGCTGCACTTGTTGCTGCTGCTATGAATCCCGAAGCATCACCTACCTCAGTCATCAATACGCTTAGAGACGTAGATCCACAGGGCTATTTTAAGAGCAGGCTCGTAGGCAGGGCAGCTTATCGTATTCTTAAGGAAGCGAGAAATATTGTATATCAGGTTAACCAGCTCAAGGTAGAAGATGTAGATGTTGATCAGCTTAAGGTCCCTGCCGGAAAAAATGCAGATATGCTGTGGCTAGCTAGAACCCAGAAAGCTTATGAACTATTGGATACCAGAAATCAGGATTTACCCTTTCATGCGGGAGAAATCCATTTGGTCAACCTGACAGCCCTTTTGCTTTGTGAGTTTGACTTTGAGAAAAGTCTGGCTTTTGTAGTGAATTTCGGGCGCGATAATGATACTACAGCAGCGGTGACAGGAGCAATTTTGGGAGCATATTATGGAGCTAAAAAGTTGCCTCCTGAAATGATTTCTCAGGTACTTGAAACAAACAAGGGACTGTTAAAAACGGATATTGAAACACTGGCAAATCAGCTTTATGAAAAAATAGAAGGTATATGACAAAGGGTATTTCATAAGTGAAAAATTATGGTTAATCCTTTTCATTATGTAAAAATATCTAACAAATCGTACATGTGCTGGTTATTGGTATATATATTAAAAACAAAATTTTTTTAACTATGATAAAGATATTTTATAAGGTTACTTTTTTCATGCTGAGTCTACTAATAGTTGTAGGATGTAATAAAAATCTTACTCAGCAGGACGTACAGGATGAAATTACTGAAGCCCGTGAAGAAGTAGAGGAGGCTCAGGAAGAAGTAAAAGAAGCTGTAGAAACGCGAGAAGCGTTTTATGGAGACTATAAGGAAACAGAGCTCAAAAAGCTGGAGGATAGAAATAAAAATATTGATAGTAAAATCAAAAATCTCCGAGATGCCGCTGATGATTCTAATGCTTCTGCAGAAGCTGATATAAAGTCAGCGATTAATGAGCTTGAAGGTGAGCGAGAAAATATTAATGAACGTATTGAAGAGATAGAGCAAATGGAAGCTGAAGACTGGTCACAGGCATACCAAGAGATTGATGAAGCTATCTCAAAAATTGAAAACCAAATTGATCAATTGGCCGCCAGTCTGGATAGAGAAGAAGGATAAAGTTTTTGACTGATTGCAAATTGTGATAAAGGAAGGCTGTTGTGTAAATATTCAGGACAGCCTTTTTTTCTTTAAGAATCTCAGAGCTGCGTCTTCAATGAGATAGCATGTAACGTTTTTAATGTTATTTTATTGAAATTGATATCATTTTTTTAGAACCTATTGGGAAATAAACAGTATAATAATGTACTTATAGGAAACTACTTGTATGCAAAAAACTTTACTCATCATATTACTTTCAGCTTTGTTTTGCACTTCAGCCTTAGTATCGTCAGCTAATATAATTGCTGACCGTGCCAAAACAGATGTAATTTATGAGCCTATAAATGATGCAGTAGACGTAGTAGTTTATCCTAATCCTGCAGAAGAAAATATATTTGTACGCCTTGATCTGATTGATCCTTCTTTTACATATAGTTCAGAAATAGATCTGGAGATAAGAAGTTTATTAGGTACCCCTATGCCTGTTGAGGCTGAGCGTATTGATGCTAACAGATTTCGCATTCTTACTGCAGATTTTCCCGCCGGATATTATTTGTTGATCGTGCAGTGTAAGGAGTGTAATGGTGACAATGAACACCCTTCAAAAGAAGTATTTAAATTCTTGAAAAAGTAGAAGTATTCCTTTCTTCATCTTTCTCCAAATCATAATAATAGTGAGTATTCTTATTTTCTGAGGGTTTGTAGCAATACAACACTTTTTGCTTATGTTCAGAAAATAAGTAGCCTCTGAATGTGCTGCTCATTTGATTTGTTTCATGCTCAATAGAAGTGTTTCCTTCCTGAAGAGATGGAATATGAGGAGCCTTTCTATAGTAAAAAGAACAGAAAATTCCTGCCATAGAGCCCAGTAAGTGTGATTCCCAGGATACACTATTGTCTCCGGGAACAAGCCCCTGAACCATTCCCCCGTGAATGAATGCAATAGCAACGGCTACTGCAGTGGAACGAACGTCGCGTCTGAAAATACCACTGAAAAACAGAAAGGCGGCTAATCCGTAGACTAGGCCACTTGAACCAATATGATAAGCCTGACGAGCTACTACCCAAACCCAGAAACCTGTAGCAAAGTAGATCCAAAGAAAGACTTCTGTCGCTATTTTATCATAAAAGTAAAAAACCGCAATTAAGAGTAATATGAGGGGAAAAGTATTAGATAATAAATGAAGCGCACTGCCATGAATAAGAGGAGCCGCAAATATTCCTACCAGACCAGTGATAGAGCGTGGCAATATACCCCACACACCAAAATCCAGCGTCATGCTGTCTTCCACTGCTCTAATGAACCACAGAAAAAAAACAAAACCTAAGGCTACGACTATGCTCTTACGGAAAATAAATTTTTCACTATGTTTTTCGGCAACTATCAATTAACACTCTTTATCTTATATTATTTATAAGCCATACCAGATGTAAAATAATCATTTTTCTGATGAATGTCAGTTTAAAAACCATGGAAGTGGTATCATTTAGAAAAAAATCTCCTGTGCTAAGCGGTAGGTATTTGCATGTGCTTCCACAATGTGGGCTATCTGGGAAGAGTATCCGCCTCCCATGCTTAAGGCTACTGGGATTTTGTTTTCTTGACAGCTTTTCAGTACTATTCTATCCCTTTCTCTACAACCTCCAATACTCAACCCTAATCTACCGAGCTTGTCAGATTCCAGCACATCTACACCAGACTGAAAAAAAATAAAATCTGGCTGTACTTCACTAATTAGCTGACTTAGATGGTTTCTTAGCAGTGTGAGGTAAGTTTGATCATCAGTACCATCGGCTAGCGGTATGTCAAGGTCAGATTTTTCTTTATGTATCGGATAGTTCTTGGCTCCATGCATGCTGAAAGTAAATACTGAAGGCTGATCGCGAAATATCTGGGCGGTTCCATTGCCCTGGTGAACATCTAAGTCTACGACCAGCACTTGCTTCACCAGTTTCTTTTCCAGCAGATAGTTTGCTGCAATAGCGATATCATTAAGAAGGCAGAAGCCCTCTCCTCTATCTGTAAATGCATGATGCGTACCCCCAGCGATATTAAAGGCCACACCATATTCTGAAGCAAAAAGTGCTGCCTGCAAGGTGCCATGCATAATGGTGATCTCTCTTTGTACCAATTGTTCTGACATAGGAAAGCCAGTCTTTCTGATTTCCGACCGGCTTAACTCCTGATGTTTGAGCCTATGCCAGTAAGTGGCATCATGGGTATTGGTAATGTATTGTTCTTCAAGCGGGTGAGGTTGGAATAAATTTTCTTCAGATATCGTACCCTCATAAATTAATTGCTCAGGAATGAGGTTATACTTGATCATAGGAAAACGATGATTCTCCGGTAAGGGATGTGCATATATTTCATCCCAGGCAATTTTCAGCATGCAATAAAATGTCTTGATTCATAGCAATCAACACAGATAGTGCGCTAGAGTTTGTATAGTGGCTCAAAAAATATTCAAATAAACAACTTATATAGCCCAAAAGACATTTCTACCGGATAATAGTGATACTACCGGTTTTACTGCCGGCTTCCTCACCACAATTGATCAGGTAAAAGTAAACCCCGTCGGATACAGTACGACCGTTAATGGTACCATCCCATCCGTTGGCGTTACTATAATTTTCTATTTCAGTCAGCTTAGCCCCCAGCCTGTCAAAAATGGTGAGCTTACAATCTGGAAATAGCTCCATCCTCTCTACATACCAGGTGTCATGGCGGCCATCACCATTGGGTGTAAAGGCCTTATCAGGTGCTACATCCAGCGAACGATCTACATTTAGGGTATAGCTGACTGTAGTCTGGCAGCCTTCTTCATTAGTTACTATACAAGTATAGGTAGTAGAAATGAGAGGGCGGGCAATAGGATTGGCAATAGTACTATCACTAAGCGAAGCACCTGGTGACCATAAGTAGGAAATTCCCCCACTCGCATTTAGCTGCAAAGTATCTCCCAGAGAGATTCTGTCAGATGAAGCATCTATATTTGCCGCAGGATTATCTGCTTGTACAACCGCTACACTAGCAGTTTCTGTACAGTTGGCATCGGTAACCGCGGTAAGTGTATAAGTTCCTGCTTCGGTAACGGTGATACTACTTCCGCTTTCACCATTGTCCCAGGAATAAGAGGCAAAACCTTCATTGGCTACCAGCTCAACATGCTCATCCGGGCATAAATTTGGGCTGCCAGGGGTTTCAATCGTCAGTTCAGGAATGTCAATAATCGTTATTTCCTGACTATATGAATCTTTTACACTATTATCTGCACTAAGAATTTCCACCTTGACAGTATAAGTGCCAGCTTCGGCAAATGAATGATTTACCGAAGCTCCGTTCTGATTGCCGCTTCCATCACCAAAATTCCAGCGATACAAAACATCTTTACTATTGATAGAAGAAGGACTTACAGCAACTTCCAGAGCTTCATTGAGACATTTGCGCTCAGGAATACTTATCTGAGCCCTGGCTACTTCCATCGGGCTGCTTTCTTTGGTACAGCCGGTTTCATTTTGAATAGTAGCGGTATAGCTGCCCGGCTCTGTTATAGTCAGAGTAGTAGCAGTAGCCCCACTAATCAGCTGGCCATCTTTCTTCCAGCTATAAGTACTACCCGCCACATCTTCTACTCTTAACGTAGCCTGCCCTCCTTCAAAAAGTACCAATGGATCATTTGTACTAAGGCTGATGGACTCAGGTTCACTTACCTTGATATATGTTTTAGTAGTATCACTTACACAACCTCCATCTTGTTCGCTTGCTTTTACATAAAGTACATACCAGCCTTCGTTATCCTTACTGGCATTATCAATCACCGGGTTCTGCTCGTTAGATGTAAAACCATTAGGACCTGTCCAGAAGAAACGTGCATTTACATTTTGGGCTCTCAGTATAATCCTGTCACCAAAACAGAAAGGGTCTGCGGGATTCTTATCAATAATGGTAGGTTTATCCGGTACAAAACCATCAGGCTTTACTACATGTACCACATTGGAAACTATCTCATTACAGTCAAAACCATTGTGAGAGGATGAAACTTTTACGCGATAGTAGGCCTCATTTTCGGTAGTAAAAGTGAAGGTAGAATCAGTGGCGACAGCAAGCGGTGCAAAGCTATTGCCATCTGCTGAGCTTTCCCATTGGTAAGTGACGTCAATGGCCTTAGTGACCGAAAGCTGGTAAGGCAGTTCATCACAAACACCCAGGCCATTCTGTGGTTCCAGCACTGGTTTGATACAGTTACGGTTAAGCTGAACGATGATTACATCGGTAGTAATTTCAGCATAAGCAAGGTCAGGCTTCCCATCACCATTGAGGTCTCCGGCACGTACACTTTGTACACCCTCACTGCTTGGTATTATTTTTTTTGTGTTAAAGTCCAGGCTGCTTTCGGTGCTTTGATTGAGTAAGACCACTACCCGATTGCCAGTTGCAGAAGAATACATTACATCCAGTTTACCATTACCATCCATGTCGGCCAGTTCAAGTCCTTCTCTACCTATACTGATCGGATCAAAGCGAACCGCATCTGCAAAAGATAGATATTCGTTGGCAGAGGTATTCTTGAATATCCCTACATAGGTTTTGTTGACAATAATAATCTCAGGTAGCCCATCATCATTTAAGTCTCCTGCCCGCATGTTGGTAGTAAGCCCGGTAGTAGATAGCGTTAGTGATTCGCTAAAACTTATACTACCTGGTGTACTACTATTTTTGAAAATATACACCTCGCTACTTTCATCTTCAGATACCATTACATCCGGTTTGCCATCTCCATCTAAATCTTCAATGTCAATACCACTTATCTTTTCATCACTAATACCAAATTGCTGAAAGGGAAGGATAGGAGTAGGATTGAAGCTGATGCTTCCTCCACTACTGGTATTTTTAAAAACTGAAACTCCTCCCCCACTGGAAATAGAAGTGACTACGATCTCTGGTTTACCATCGCCATCAAGGTCTTTGATATCCATTCTGGCAGATAAAGTACCGTCTGCCGTGTAAGAAAGAGGTGGGTTAGGAAGTTCAAAAGTAACTGCACCGCCCTCTACACTTATATTTTTGTAAATATAGATACGCTCTTTGTTGGTGTTAGAATTAGATGCTGAAAACACTAAATCTGCCAAACCATCGCCGTTCATATCTCCGCAACGAACCCAACGGGTATTGGCATTGATATCAAGTTCTCTTTGGACAAAACTGACGGAGTTGAGATCAGGGGTAGTATTTTCTAATATTGTTATTTTATCATCATCAGTATCAGAAGTAGCGATATCCATTTTGCCATCCTGATTGAAGTCACACATGCAAAGGTTATACAAACCATTTCCAGATGAAGGGAATGAGTAAGGGCCATCAAGTTGACTGGTCTCAAAACCCTGCCCATCAAAGCTCAGGGTGAAATTTTGCGTGGAGTAAGCAGTAAGTTTCGTGTCCAGCCGAGTTACGGAAATGCTACCGTAAGTAGCTCCGGCAGGAACTTTGGCCTTGATGATACCATCAGTAAGGGAAACAACCTCTCCAGCAGCAGCTCCGAAGAGTACCAGAATGTTGTTGGGATCAGCGCCAAAATCTTGACCACTAATGGTAACAATTTCTTCTACTGTTCCATAGTTTCTGTCAATGCTATTGATGACAGGAGTCTGAGCATGTACATATTGTAATGCTGTGAGTGTGAAGGCGAACGCAAAAATATATCGGTAGGATTGCATATGATTCCTATGTAAGTCATTTTCAATCGGACAAGATAAGGCCAATGCTATCTATAAGCCCTTAAACAGTGGTGAGAAGCCAACCTTTGTAATATCTAGTGATAGAATGAACAAAACTGAAAAAGGACATTGCTGCGGATTTTTCTTTTGCAGAGATGGGTTATATTTATGACAATAGAATCAGGATTTTTTAAATACTATTTTTTATGGATGCATTACTCTTAGTAGATATTCAGAATGACTTTTTACCGGGAGGCTCATTAGAGGTAAAAGAAGGAGACGAGATCATTCCTATCGTAAATGACCTCCAGCCTTATTTTGACCTGGTAGTGGCTACTCAGGATTTTCACCCGGCAGATCATGGTAGCTTCGCAGCCAATCATGAAGGCAAAAAGCCGGGAGAGCATATTGACCTGGACGGCTTGGATCAGATCCTCTGGCCGGTACACTGTGTGCAGGGTTCTGAAGGGGCCGAGTTTGCCAAAAATCTGAATATGGATAAAGTGGCAAATGTGGTCAAGAAAGGTCTGGATAAAAATATTGACAGCTATAGTGGCTTCTATGACAATGGCCATAAACGGGCTACCGGGTTAAGCAAATACCTGAAAGATAAAGGTGTTGACCGAGTTTTCATTACAGGTCTTGCAGCCGATGTTTGTGTGAAATTTACTGCGCTGGATGCGCTGAAGGAAGGTTTTGAAACAATAGTAGTTAAAGATGCTACGCGGGCGGTGAATTTACAGGAAGGCGATTATGAGAAAACTATGGAAGAACTAAGAGAAAATGGAGCGAAAGTGATGAAGAGCAAAGATGTGGTGAAGATGAAGACCTGAATTGAACAAAAAAGAAAAGCTCTGCCGAAGAAAGGCAGAGCTTTAGCATTAAAGAATTTTCTTAAGTAATTACATACTGCCTATTTTAGCAATCAGGTCAGCAGTTCTGGCTGAGTATCCTGCCTCATTATCATACCAAGACATGCATTTCACCATATTACCATTTACACTGGTAAAAGGAGCATCAAAGATAGATGAGTGAGGATTGCCGATAATATCAGTAGATACAAGAGGATCTTCACTATACTGTAAAATTCCCTTCATCGGACCTTCAGCAGCCTCTTTCAAAGCGGCATTGATCTCTTCAGCAGTTACATCTTTGTCTACCATGCAGGTAAGATCAGTCAACGAACCGGTGATGGTAGGGACGCGAATGGCATTACCATCCAGTTTGCCTTTCAGGTCAGGAAGCACAAGACCTACTGCTTTGGCAGCTCCTGTAGTAGTAGGTACAATATTAACTGCAGCAGCACGAGCTCTTCTCAGGTCTTTATGAGGAGCGTCCTGTATATTTTGGTCAGCAGTATAGGCGTGGATGGTAGTGATGAAGCCTTTCTGGATACCAAACTTATCGTGGATTACCTTAGCCATAGGGGCCAGGCAGTTGGTAGTACAAGATGCATTGGAAAGAACAGTTTCACTGCCAGTAAGTGTGTCATCATTAACACCCAGTACAACTGTAGGAATATTACCCTTAGCAGGTGCAGAGATCACTACTTTTTTTGCACCGGCAGTAATATGCTTCTTTGACCCTTCTTCATCTACAAATCTTCCGGTAGACTCAAGTACTACTTCGATACCCATATCTCCCCAAGGAAGAGCTGCTGGATCTCTCTGGGCAAGTACAGTAATTTTTTTGCCATTCACCGTTATAGAATCACTGTCGTGGGTGACTTCGTGAGGAAAAATTCCATGAGCTGAATCATATTTCAGCAGGTGGGCAAGTGTTTTAGTATCGGTTAGGTCATTGATGGCAACGACATCAATGTTTTCTTTGGTAAGCAGTCTTCTGAAGGTCAGCCTTCCAATTCTGCCAAAACCGTTAATAGCTACTTTCATGTTAGCGTCTTTATTAAAGTTAAAAGTAATTGTTCGACAAAAATACAATCCCCTACGTTACAATCAAGTTTTAGATCGTAGTTAAGAGAATATATACACTTCGATTATACTAGTTTTAATCAAACTTGTTTAAGAATATTGGTGTTAGTAAGGCTGAAATGGTCCAGAAGCTGACATCTGGACACTATTTTAAGAAAAATAGCGCCATCGTTTTGCAATTTTGAAACAGCGCTTTATATTTGCGGTCTCAAAACCAAAAGTGGTTAGCATGGTCCGTTCGTCTAGGGGTTAGGACGCCAGGTTTTCATCCTGGTAACAGGGGTTCGATTCCCCTACGGACTACTAAATTTTGTTTAATATACTTTCTCACTGTTTGCACTTGAGAATAGTTTTCGTGACCCTGAGTCACGAACCGGTCCGTTCGTCTAGGGGTTAGGACGCCAGGTTTTCATCCTGGTAACAGGGGTTCGATTCCCCTACGGACTACCAAAGTCCTTGTCAGTTATGGCAAGGACTTTTTTATTTTATACCCTTCCCTAATTTTATCCGTACTAGAAGTTGTTGATCAAAATCTTTAGCCATGGAAGCTTACGAAATATTATACTGTTATGACCCTTTGTGCGGATGGTGTTATGCCTTTAGCCCGGTAATCAGCCAGTTGGAAGAGCGTTTCGGAAAAGACATTAAATTTACGGCTTACAGCGGAGGTATGGTCACCGGTAGTAGAGTAGCCCCTGTGGGTGAAGGCTTTGGTTATATCAAAGGCTCATTGCCAGACCTGGAGAAACGTACAGGAATAAAATTCGGACAAGGCTTTCGTGATCTCATTGAGGATGGAACTTACCTGTACGATTCGGAGCCAGCTTGCCGTGCCCTGACTATTTTTAAGTCAATATCCAATGGTAGTAGTATATCCTTTGCACATGCCCTGCAGAAAAGTCTTTTTTATGAGGGGGAAAGCCTGAATGAGCCTGATAAGCTGGCCGATATTGCGGAGCAGCATCAATTGGACAGAGCACTTTTTCTGAGGCTTTTTGAGGATGAAAAATATAAGCAGAAAACTCAGGAAGAGTTTGCCTTTGTGCAGCGGCTTGGGGTAAGAGGTTTTCCTACGCTATTGTTTAGAGACAGTCAAAAATTGTATGCACTGAGCCGGGGTTATCAGGCTTATGACTCTCTTGAAGAAATCATGACTCAGGTAATCAAGGAATATGTGGTTTAAAAGCAGCTTGCAGAAAGTCTAGTGTTTGCTTACAATGTCAATGTACTCGTACATGCCTTTGGTAGTAAGGTAAGGCACCAGCATGCTGAAGGCGAGCATAGTGTAATGCTTGAGTTTTTGCTGTTCATCTCCCTCGTAAAGTACTTCGGCGTGACCTATCCAGGCATCTGAGAGTAGGCTCAGTTGCTCACTCATGTGGGCGTACTGGCTGGCAGGGATATCATTTTTGAAGATTCCTTCCTGTGTCAAAGCTTCGGCAAATTGCGCAAACTGCTGTTTTCGTGTCTGGGTAAGCGCACGATAATGTTGCTGTATTTTAGGATATTTACGCATGATAGCCACAAAATCTGCCATCAGAAAACGGTAAGTATATAATCTGCTATACACAAAGGTAAGGCTTTGATAAACCTGTTTTAAAGTAAATTTTTGTACTTCAAATTGCATAAGCTGTTGGTTGAAAGCCTCTACTAACTGCATGTATAAGGCATATACCAGACCTTCTTTGGTGCGGAAATGGTAACGTAGATTCCCATCACTGATCTCCAGCGTGGCGGCAATATTTTTGGCCGATGTGCTTTCTAACCCTCTCTCGTTAAATAAATCTCTGGCGGTATGAAGTATTTTTTCTTTGGTATCCATCAAAATTATTCTAGCTCTTGGGAGCTAATATATAAAAATTAATTTATACCTTTGTTTTAGCTCTTTGGAGCTAATCTTAAGAATATGAAAAAAATAGCCATCATTGGTGGCGGCATAGGTGGTCTATGTGCTGCCATCGCACTACAGCAAAAAGGTTTTGATGCTCAGGTGTATGAAAAAGCGCTACAGCTTAAGGCAGTGGGGGCAGGTATAAGTCTTTCTGCAAATGCAGTACTGGCCTTGAGAAAGATAAGCCTGGATAAAGAAATGATTGAAGCAGGACATGTCCTTAGGCATATGCGTATCCTGGATGAAAATGGTAAACACATTGCTCACACCAATCTTGAACCGGTGGAGCGTGAATTTGGAGCATTAAACTTTTCCATCCACAGAGCGGTATTGCATGAAATTTTGATGGAACACTTAACTCCTGGTAGCCTGCATTTGGGGAAAACGTTGAGCAATTTTCAGCAGGATGAAAAAAGTATTAGCTGTATTTTTGAAGACGGAACAGAAGTTGAGGCCGATGCCATTGTTGCTTTTGATGGTATTCATTCCGCAGTACGCAAGCAATTGTTACCAAAGTCAAGGACAAGATATGCGGGTTATACCTGCTGGAGAGCTATTATTGATTATATTCCTGAAGGATGGAAAGATCATCAGGCTACAGAAACATGGGGAAGAAATGGCAGGTTTGGAATCGTACCCATTGGAAATGGAAAACTGTACTGGTTTGCTACTGCCAATGCACCTGAGCAAGATAGAAGAATGCAAACTTTTGGAGTAAAAGAATTAACTGCGCATTTCAAAACTTATCATGCTCCTGTGGGTGAAATATTGAGTCGTACTCAGGATGAGCAATTGATCTGGAATGATATTGTTGACCTTGAACCCCTTAAGCAATATGCTTTTGGAAATATAGTATTGGCAGGAGATGCAGCACATGCTACTACGCCCAATATGGGACAAGGGGCCTGTATGGCGATAGAAGACGCGATTGTGCTGGCCAATCTGCTGGAAAAATATGAAGTAAAAGAAGCTTTCAGCGGATATGAAAAGCAACGTATAAAAAGGATACATACAATTGTAAAGTCATCTTATGAATTAGGAAGAGTAGCGCAATGGGAAAATAAGGTACTCACCAAAGTAAGAAATACGGCTTTTCGCTTGATCCCCGAATCAATACATCAAAAGCAGATCAGGCAGCTTTATAATGTAGAACTGTAGCTCAGGAGGCACTTTCAGAAAGCATCCCTATAAGTTTCTCTTTAGATAAGGGCTTACTGATAAAGCGACTGACCGAGTCGTACTGTAGCGCTTCTTCATTGTCTTTCTCCCGCACAGAACTGGTGAGAATAATGATCTCAGTCTGCTTATACTTTGGGTAGTAAAGCTCCTCGTATTTTTCTACAAAATCAACACCACCCATTTCTGGCATATTAAGATCAAGCAGAATATAGCGGGGAAACTTCTGTCCATTGGCATGAAGCTCCTGTAAAGTTTTCAGTGCCTCTATGCCACTATTATAGGTAACAAAAAGATCGGAATAGCCGGATTTCTCTATGAGCATAGCATAGATCTCCAGAGCATCATCATCATCATCAATCATGAATATCATACTGCTCAAATTTAAGAATATTCTCTTAAGAATATTTTAAATACCGACCCTTTATCGGGTTGGCTGTTTACTTCTATATAACCACCATTTTTTTCCAGAATTGTTTGGATAATGTAAAGCCCTAAGCCCATCCCTTCTACACGTTTGTTGATTCTGCGAAAAGGCAGGAAGAGCTGCTCGCGGTATTTCATCAAATTGATGCCCACACCATTATCCTCAAAAGCTATGAGACAATATTCTTTTTGCCGCTTTAGCCAAATGTTTAATTCAAGTGGCTGATCAGGCTTACGGTATTTAATCGCGTTACTGATCATATTGTCAATAATAGTGTATAAATAGCTTTTTACATAATTAAGGGTGCAGCTTTCCTCTTCCTCTATTCGGATGATAGCCCCTGCTTCTCTGATGATATCCTGCTTACGCTCCAGCACATGTTCTATGATTTCCTTAAGAGGAATATTTTGCTTCAACTCTTCGGGATAGCTATGAAGCTCTATAACCTGAATCAGTCCCTTGAGAGTGATATCAAGATTGTGCACACTACGGATAATTTTGGGGAGTATCTTTTTTCTTTGTTCTGAAGAAAGGTCCTGGAAAGCCTCTACCAAAAGCTGTAAGCGGGCTACTGGCACCCGTAGATCGTGGGCAGTAGCATGTACAAGATCGTCCAGATACTGGTTAATACGACTGAGCTGGTGGTTTTTTTCTTCAATCTGTTCGGACTGCTGCTTCCTTTCATGTATGTCGGTAGCAGAGCTAACCCAATGGGTGATTTCGCCTACATCATTTTTCATAGGTATACTCCTGACCAGATGCCAGCGGTAGGTCTGATCGGTAGCTTTCTTTAATCTGTATTCAATCTCACAGGGTTTTCCAGAATGTAGGGCCTCCTGCCACAAATTCAGGCTCTCTTCAAAGTCATCCGGGTGAATAGTCTGCCGCCATTTACTTCTTTTTAATTCTCTAAGGGTATAGCCTGTGTAACGAAAAAAACGTTTGTTAAAATATTCCGGCTGTCCGTCGGAACGAATAATCCAGATGAGCTGTGCCATATGTTCAGTGATGAACTTAAGCCTTCTCATTTCTATATAGGTGATGCTAAGTCTGGCTACGGAAGTAGCTGCGATTTCGTCCTTTTCTCCACCCGCTATCCATGCCTGTTCTGCTTCCTGCAAGTCTTTGCGTAGGCTGAGTATCTTTTTTCTAAGCTTTTCTCTGGGATTATCTTGTTCCCAAGACTTTCCTTGTAGAGGGGAAGGATCACTCATACTAAAAAATATTGGCTATCGTATAAAAAATGGCAAGCGGGAATGTAAAAAAATCTGCTTGCAACGCTAAAAAATAATAGCTCGTTAAATGAATAATGAAAAATCAGGCGGTTTGTTTTTTCCTTACTTCAAAATGAGCTGATTTTTGTACAGATTTACTTTACCCTTTTCCTCTAAAGCCTTATTATTATTACTTGACTTACAAAAATTGATTGCAACTATGGCTGTTAAAAAAGCATTTAATCTGAGAAGATGGATAGATGAACACCGTGATATTTTGAAACCTCCGGTCGGGAATGCTCAGGTTTATGAAGATACTGATGACTTCATCGTGATGGTGGTGGGAGGACCTAATACCCGCAAGGACTTTCATTACAATGAAACGGAAGAGTTTTTCTATCAACTGGAAGGAGAAATCACTGTGAAAATACGTGAAGATGGCGAAATCAAAGACGTAGTCATTAAGGAAGGAGATATTTTCCTCTGCCCTGCTAAAATGCACCACAGTCCACGGCGCCCTGCCAATACTATCGGCCTGGTGATAGAGAAAAAACGCGATGCCAGCCATACTGACGGGCTGATCTGGTATTGCGAAAATTGCGGGCATAAGATGTACGAGGAGTATTTTCCACTTAAAAATATTGTGGAGCAGCTACCGCCCATCATCAACAAATTTCATAATTCGCAGGAGTTGCGTACCTGTAATCAGTGTGGCACGTATATGAAAATTCCGGCAGCACCTAAGCCAGAGAAGGTAGAATAATTGTGAAACTACCGCTCATTTAGGGCCCAGTCATACGCATAATAGCTGACTTTATAAGAAGAGGGGATTTTCTCCTCTCTATATTGGTTGATGTATGCCAAAGCGGAGGCTGCCTCTCTTGTAAAATCGTTATTGTACCACTCAAAAATTTTGGAGATCGCTACCTCCTTCTGACTGGATTTTAACTGTATAAAGGTATCATTATTCAGCGCTTCTCGGGTAAGCTGGTTCATCTGCTCATCTAACTGATCGGCTTGAAAAGCATAAGAAGCAAGGGGGGGACAGCTTTGGGCAGCGCATACCAGCACAAAATGGATACGGGCATCCTGATAGGTTTGTAGCAACTTTTGCTTTTCCAGCGCATTGAGGGTAAGCATTTCTCCGGCAACCTTATGCTTTTGTTTATCAAAAAAGCCAGCAATATCCATGGGCGATTCTACCGGATAGTTTTTAGCAATCTGCCGAATGACGATCAGGTTATAAGCATTGATATAAAAAGCCTTCTTTTCCATATTGTTCAAATCCTGCACTTTCATCTCACCAATTTGTTGGTATAGTGCCTCTATCTCATTCATATTTTGTTTTACGGCCTGATAATCTACTAGACCCTCTTTTACATAACTGCCGAAAAACTGATCTGCCTCCTGGGTAAAGGCTGTTATTGTAAATGCAGGAGCAGCAGTTGAGACAAAGTATATTAATAATATAAGTAAGGATTTCATGTTTTTGAATTTATAGTGCTTTTGTAAATAACGGATTAGATAAGCTTAAGGGATGTCAACTGCTTGACATTTTATATATTACCACCGTCTTAGCTTTAGCTTTTTATTTTCATTTTTCACCCTCTGTTTCATGAAAAAAGTTTGCATTGTAGGTAATGGTATCGCAGGTATTACTGCCGCACGTCATATCCGCAAACAGAAATCTGCCTCTGAATATAGCATCACGGTGATCTCTGCCGAGACCCAATATTTTTTCTCCCGAACCGCGCTCATGTATATTTATATGGGACATATGCTATACGAACATACCAAACCCTATGAGGATTGGTTTTGGGGAAAAAACGATATCCAATTGGTACAGGACTATGTGGAGCAGGTAAATACCAAAGAGAAAAAGCTGAGTTTGAAGTCAGGAGGCGATATGCCTTATGACATACTTTTATTAGCTACCGGCTCCAAAGGCAACAGGGCGGGCTGGCCGGGAGAAGACCTGCAAGGCGTGCAGGGGATGATCAGCAAGCAGGATATTGATCTGATGGAAATCAATACCAAAGGTATTGAACGGGGGGTGATTGTTGGTGGAGGCTTGATTGGCATTGAGATGGCCGAATGCCTGCACTCGCGGCACATTCCGGTAACCTTATTGATTCGTGAAAGTGCTTACTGGAACAATGTGCTACCGCAGCAGGAAGCAGAAATGGTAAGCCGCCATATCCGTAAACATGGAGTTGAGCTGAGAGAAAATGTAAATTTTAAAGCAATTAAAGGAGATGAAAATGGAAGAGTAAAAGCAGTTGAGCTAGAGAATGAAGAAGATATTCCTTGTCAGTTTGTAGGCGTCACCATAGGGGTAAAGCCCAATATTGATTTTCTGCAAGGTTCAGGTATAGAGACAGATCGTGGCATAGTAGTCAATGAATTTTTGGAAACCAATGTGCCGGACGTATATGCTGCCGGAGATTGTGCTCAGCACAAGGTAGCTCCTGCCGGGCGCAAAAATATAGAGCAAATCTGGTACAGTGGTCGCATGCAGGGCGAAACCGTAGCCAGTACCATTTGTGGAAAGAAAATGAAATACGTGCCGGGCGTTTTCTTCAACTCGGCCAAGTTTTTTGACATTGAGTACCAGGTGTATGGAGAGATCAATGCCCAGTCAAAAGAGAGTGAAGAGCAGTTTTACTGGATAAAACCAGAAAAAGAAGTAGCCTTTAGAGTAGCTTTTGACAAAGAAAGCGGAGCAGTCAAAGGTTTTAACCTGATGGGCATGCGTTATCGCCATGAAGTTTGTGCCCGCTGGATCAAAGAAAAGCAGGATGTCGGTTTTGTGATGCAGCATCTGGAAGAAGCCAATTTTGATCCTGAATTTTTCAAACATTACGAAGAAGAAATTTTACAGCACTTCAATCAGCAATTTCCGGATAGAGCTATTCGCAAGAAAAAGAAAGGAATGATCGCCTCACTTTTTGGCTTTTAATATGCAAATTATGAACAAAGTACACAGTATACGCCTGCTAGGGCTTGTCATTTTTTTAGTCGGCTTCGGCTTCTTTGTGGGTATTTTCTTTATGTCTGATTACCAGCTAAATACTGAAGCCCTGAGGCAGGAACTGGCTACCGATGAAGAGGTTACTACTCCTAATGCAGCACAACCCAGTACTGAGCAACAGGATAAGGAAGGAGAAATGTCGGAGGCAGAAAGTAGCGTCTATCGTATTGCGCTTCAGGAAGCTGATGAGATGTTGGGCAAAACGTATGCATATAATTTTACCTTCATCAATGATCTGAACCAGGTTTGGGCAGCAACTAATGCCCGGCTCAAAGCAATTTATGGCATTAGCGAAGAAGAAGTTGATCAGCTGGTATCAGCAGTAGTAGCCAATGAGCTGAGGTATTCTGCTGAAGTGGTGAAAAACACCCTGAGCGGTGAAGATGAAGCTACTACCCTTAAGAGAGATAAGCTCTTGGCCTACACTGGCTGGATGGAAGGCAAGCAATATGGAAGTGAGGAAGAGATTCGTTCCCAACTACAAACCACTGTAGCAAGTGTCAATAACGACATCAGCGGGCAAAAAGGAATCAGTCGCTACCGCAAAAAGTCTCTGAACACCACAGTTGTCAAAGCTTCTACGGTTGGTTTTATTGAAGAAAATACTGTATGGGTACTGCTGCTTTCCATTGGTTTGTCAGTAATAGGAGCATTGATGTATATTTTGCCCCAGGCAAAAGAACTGCCCGGTATCAAGCATAATGGTATTTTTTTTAGCGCAATGAAAAACCGGGGTTGGATAGGAATTCTGCTCGGTACTTTTCTCATCCTGTTCTATGTGGTCCTGTATTTTTACCCCTACTACATGACCAACTGGATTATTTTAGCGGATCCGATCAGTTACTGGCTCAAAGGAAGCCCGGCAGGAGAGTTTTTTCTGTACGGTTTTTTGTACACCTTAGCCATACTGGTGATGGGTGTGCGTATGTTTATGAAATACCGCCACAGCAACTATCACCTGATCAGGACTGCTTCGGTCATGTTCTTCCAACTGGCCTTCGCCTTTTTGATTCCTGAGATTTTGATTCGCCTCAATTATCCTTATTACGACTTCAAGAACATCTGGCCGCTGGACTATGATTTCTTCTTTCCCAGCAGCCTAGACCAACTGATACAGGCAGGTGGCTTAGGTACCTTTATGCTGTTTTGGGGGATTCTTCTAATTGTCGTAGGCGTACCTGTTCTCGTCTATTTTTACGGCAAGCGCTGGTATTGCTCCTGGGTTTGCGGCTGTGGTGGCCTGGCTGAAACGCTGGGCGACCCTTATCGCCAGCTCTCTGACAAATCACTCAAAGCCTGGCGGATTGAACGCTGGATGGTACATGGTGTATTAGTATTTGCCGTCCTCATGACCATCGGTATGATTTATACCTTCTTTACCGGAAGTGGCAGCCTGATCGGCATCCCGACTTATTCGGTGGCAGAATTTTATGGCTTTTTCATCGGAGCAGGCTTTGCCGGAGTCATTGGAACAGGCTTTTATCCGCTGATGGGCAATAGGGTATGGTGCCGTTTCGGTTGCCCGCTGGCAGCTTATCTGGGCATAGTGCAGCGTTTTAAGTCACGCTTCAGAATCACGACCAATGGAGGGCAGTGCATCTCCTGCGGAAATTGCTCAACCTATTGCGAGATGGGCATAGATGTACGCTGGTATGCCCAACGAGGGCAAAATATTATCCGGGCATCCTGTGTGGGTTGCGGGGTTTGCTCCTCTGTATGTCCGAGAGGCGTACTCAAACTGGAGAATGGAAAAGAAGAAGGCCGCTTCGGCAAGCCTATCCTGATTGGAAATGATAGTGTAAGGGTAGAAGCTTGAATACATAATATTTGATAAGTGTTCCCAAGTCTGTCTGATTTTCAGGCAGTCTTTTTTACGTTTGTGCAGAGTTTATTTTAGATAATGATGGGACAATTACTGTATTTGAAAAACCATGAAATTGATAGAGAAAAGTGGGATAAGTGTATTGAGGAATCTCCACAGGGAGTAATTTATGCCTTATCCTGGTATTTGGATTTTTGTGATAGTGAGTGGGAAGCAGTAGTAGAAATAAAAGATGAGCAATATCTCACTGTAATGCCTATTCAGCTTAAGAAAAAATACAACTTTACATTTATCCATCAAGATCTATACACTTTTGTGTTAGGAGTCTTTTCAGTGAAGGAGGGCTTTAGCAGAAAAGATTTTTGGCAATGTGTAAATACTGCTTTTAGTAAGTTTCGTTACATTGCCAAGTATCGTTTCAATACGGATAACAATTGTTTTTTTCTGGAGTCCGAGTTTCAAACCAAAAGCTTGACGCATCACTTAGCCATTGATAAACCTTATGAGGAACTTAAAAAAGAGTATTCTAAGGACAGAGTTAAAAATTTAAAGAGAAGCCAAAAGAAAGAGCAACGCGTCATCGCTTCCAAGGATTATACTTCCCTTATAGAAATGTTTGGTACTTATACTCTTCCTAGAATATCCAACTTATTGTTTCTACCTGAAACTGATCTCAAGCTGTTTGAGTTAGCAGACCAGTTAGGTTTTTCAGAATTGTATCTAGTGGTAGACAATTTAGGTAACAAATTGGCAGGTGGAATCTTTCTTAAGTTTAAGGATAGGATTACAGTAATTTATGGAAGTACTACTGACAAAGGCAAAAAATATAGCAGTAGGACTCTACTTATGGATTATGTCATAAACAAGTATGCAAACTCAATCTATACTATACTTGATTTTACAGGGGGCAACCATCCAGGGGTTGCTCATTTTAAGAAAGGCTTTGGTGCTAAAGAATTGGTTATTAATGAAGTTCAGATTTCAAAGTTTCCAAAGCTTATTAATGAAGCTAATGCTGTAAGAAGGAAATTTATAAGAAAATATTTAGTTCGCTAGTCACTATGAAGTATTCAATCTTGCGTAGTGAGGAGATTAAGCAAGAAAAGTGGGATAATTTTATTAAGCAGTCGCTTGAGGGAAATATTTATGCTACTTATACCTACTTGCAATATTGTGAGCGTGCTTGGAGGGCTGCCGTTTTATTTGATGAGGAAGGTAACTATGGGGCTGTTATGCCTTTTCAGATTCGTAAAGTTTATGGTATTGAATATATTTATCAAGATCCCTTTGCGAGAGAACTTGGTATTTTTTCCACTGAAAAATTCAGTAAGGAAGATAGCGTTAACCTTGCAGCTACTACTTTTGAAAAATACAGATATATAGCTAATTATCATTTTAATGTTGATAACTATAAGCTTCTACATGCATGTAATTTTCATTTATCGCACAAACTTTCTCAGACCACCACATTCCATTTGGATTTAAATAGACCTTATGGTGAGCTTTATAGCCATTATAATCAGAACAGAAAGAGAAATTTAAAAAAGGCAAAAAAATTAGGGCTTGAAATCCTGTCTTCTTCAAAGCCGGATGAGGCACTTTTGCTATTTAAGGACTTTACTTTCTCAAGAATTGAAGGATTACTTGCGTATCAGTTAGATCTTATGAAAGATCTTTATGACATCTTGCATAAGTTGGGAGAGCTTAAAATTTACTATGTATTCTATCAGAATAAGATCACTTCGGCGGCATTCTATAATTGCTTCAACAAAAAAATAACTTTTCTTTTTGGAGCAAATTCAAAGTTAGGCTTTCGGATAGGAAGTTCAACGTTTCTCCATGATCATGTTATTCGTGAAAATGCTGAAACGGAATGCATACTTGATTTTGAAGGAGGTAGTATACCCTCATTAGGTAAATTTTACAGTAGCTTTGGAGCAGAGAGAAAAGTCATTTATACTTACCAGCAGAATAACTTTCCACTACCAGTAAGATGGCTGATGGAAAGCAGAAAAAAATATTTGAAAAGTTGATTTTAGCTATTAAATATTCTTTTTCCTCAAAAAAAGAAATGGTTTTTGAGCATAATCTAAATATCATTTTATCGAAAAGATAATCATTATAGGTGCGGGTCCTGCAGGTTTGGCTGCTGGCTATGAACTCAGTAAGCATGGAGTGCAGGTAGAAATATATGAGGCTTCAGCTTATGTAGGAGGTATGGCCAGAAGTATAGAAGTACTGGGGCAGATTGTAGACTGCGGTCCTCATCGTTTTTTTACCAAGCATCCTTTGGTAAAAGGCTATTTCGAAGAAATCATCGGAGAAGATTATGTGAAAGTAAGAAGGCTTACCCGTATCTATTATCGGGATAGGTTTTTTGATTATCCATTGAAGTTAAGCAATGTCATTAAGCATCTCAGTATAGCAGAGATAATCAAAATACTTGGGGCTTATGCTTATCAAAAGCTATTTCCTCAAAAAAATCCCAATACGTTGGAAGCCTGGGTGACCAACAAATTTGGGAAAGAACTTTATAACATCTTTTTCAAAAATTATTCTGAAAAATTATGGGGGATTCCCTGCTCCCGTATAGACGCTGATTGGGCAGCGCAACGAATCAAGTCATTATCACTTTGGGAGGCAGCAAAACAAGTACTTTCTTTAAACAAAAATGAAAAACACCACTCTTTGATTGAGCAGTTTGATTACCCTAAGTTGGGAAGTGGTATGCTGTATGAAAAGGCAAAACAGGAGATTTTGAAAAGAGGTGGTCGTATCCATCTGAATACTCCCATACACTCTCTTCTGGTTGAAGAAAATACAATAAAAGGAGTAAGGCTAAAAAATGGCAATGAAGTTGGTGCGGAACATGTAATATCTACCATGCCTTTAACTACCCTCATTAAAAGTATTGAGAGTTTACCTGAAAATGTGAAGCATGCAGCTAATCAGCTCTTCTTCAGAAATACTATTCTTGTGTATCTGGAAGTAAATAGTGATCAGTTATTTGAAGATAACTGGATATATGTTCACTCTCCTGAAGTAAAACATGGCAGAGTTACCAATTTCAGAAACTGGAGCCCTTATCTCTATGGTGAGAAAAAAACTACTATTCTATGTATGGAGTTTTGGACATTTACCGAAGAGGAGTTGTGGAAAGAAAAAGAAGAAAACCTAATTAACTTGGCTAAAAAAGAGCTTTTTCAAACCAAGTTACTCCCGCCTGATACTTATGTTTTAGGGGCAGAAGTTCTAAGAATTCCTAAATGTTACCCGGTATACGAAGTAGGCTATAAGGAGCATTTACAGCGTATCAAAACATACTTGAATCAATTTGAAAGTTTGAGTTTAATAGGAAGGTATGGTGCTTTCAAATACAATAATCAGGATCACTCCATATTGATGGGAATATTGGCTGCACAAAATTTATTGGGTAAGCAAAATGTAAGCTTATGGGAACTTAATTCTGATCAGGAGTATCAGGAAGAGGATTTTGGCAAAAGCTAGTTGATCAACATGCTTAATTTGAAAAGTAATTCAAGCTCTAACCAAAAGGAAAAAGGATTACCCCTTTTCGTATGTGTGGTGTGTATTATCTTTTTTGCATGGGTGTTCAGTATATGTAGTATTATTAGCTTGAGTTGGTTTTGTTCTTTTGAAGAGATTGTAAATTGGAAAGCTGAGAAAACGCCCTATTTTCGGGATGTATTAATACAACACGATATACCATTACTTTATAACAATTACTTGCTAGCACGTAGCATTTCTATTTTGTTGTGGAGTATAATTATAGGTGTTACTTGCTTTATTTTCCTTAGAAGGAAGAAGCTATTGCTTTGTTTGCAACAATTTTACGATTTTGCTATTGAACAACGCTTAGATTGTAAACGAGCGTTTCTGAGGTTAAAGACGTCAGAGAAATTAGCATTTATATTTCTCTTAATCACCTCCATCGGGCTTCGCATTTATCATTTCTCTTATCTGCCGGTTCATGTGGATGAATTGATGACTTATTATTCATTCGTGAATGAAGGTTTTTTACTTACTTCACTTTACTATCCTGTTCCTAATAACCATGTTTTTTTTAATTACATATTTATTTTATTCAGCAAGTTTATCAATGATCCAATTCTGGCTGCACGCATTCCTTCCGCCATTGCTTTTCACTTAATGTTGTTGATGTTATTTTTTGGCCTTCTTCGGTATTTTAAAAATTATAGCATTGCTTTTCTTTCAACAGCAATGTGCGTTTTCTTATTTCCTTCCAGTGTATATGCCGCAGAAGGTCGAGGGTATGCTGTATTAAGTTTGATGGTGGTATTGGCAGCCTTTTCTCTACTGCTGATGATTGAAAAGAATCGGAAAGAAACAACATTTTTATTTGTGCCTGCCTGTGTTATAGGAGCATGGACTGTCCCTGTCTTTTTTATCCCTTTCCTTTCTCTTGTGTCTTTTGGGTTGTGGAGAAGTATTACTGATAGAAACCGCCTTCTTTTCAAATGGATAATGGTGAGTACATGTTGTGTGGGAGTTGGTGTATTTATCTCATATTTACCTGTATTTCTATTTAGCGGTATAAGTGCTGTAGCAGCAAATAAGACCGTAGTGCCAGTTCAGGATTCAAATTTTTTTACATATATATATCCTATAGCTTCAGCTGAAATCTTAAGTTTTTTTGCCGGAATAGATACTAAAGGCTGGGTCTTTTTCTTACTGTTTGGAGCCTTGGCCTTAGTAATTTATTGGAAGGGGGAAGAAAGATATCAAAGATGGATACAGCTCTCTATGCTTATGTTGGGAATGATATTTCTCTATGCACTTGTGGGCAGGAGATTTATGTTTCAGCGAACAGTCACTTATGCTACTTATTTCCTTTATCCTGCTGTAGTAACAATTTTGGTATATGCTACAAATAGCACGATCAAGTCAAAACTTGTTAGAAATGTTATAGTAGGATGCATACTGATATGCCTTCCATTTCTTTCATATATACAATATCAAGCTAATGTTTTTGAAGTACATCTCTTGCCTAGTAAATATTATAATGTATTGGAGCAGCACATTAGTAAAGCCATCCAAAATGAAGACAAGGTATACTTAGCTGTGTCAGATAGCTACGTTAATTTGTATGGAAGATATCTAGAAGAAACTAAAGACATGCAGTTTGTAGATACTTTAGATAAAGCGAACATGCTTATTATTGAAGAAAGCTTAATTGGCAAGTTTACAAAAAAAGAATTATCTGCTTTTCGGCAAACTGGTTATTCTCCTTCACTGGCTTCCTTTTTGAACACATTACTATTTTACGAAAGAAAGTAAGTAATATTTGTCCTCTATGAAATTTTGAAAATAGTATTAAGGTGAAAACTAACTTCCTGAAAAAAAACATTCTTCCCTCCCATAATTTTGCTGAAAAACTTTTTGCTTACTGCATGCTAGGAGGAGTATTTATCTGGTTAATTACCTATAGTAGTATTGTTAGCTTGAGTTGGATATACTCTTTTCAAGAGATTGTAAACTGGAAAGTAAGTAAAGGTTCTTTTTTACAAGGTGATTCTATTAAATATGATATCCCGTTCAGATATGAGAATTATCAGCTAGCTCGTCTGCTCTCTATAATTCTGTGGGGAATTGTATTGAGTTTAACAGTTGCATTTTTTTACTGTAAAAAGACTGTATTCATAGAACTACATAAGTGCTTTCTTTTAATTATAGAACAAATAAAGAAAAGTAGGCAAGCCTATCGCAACTTGCAGCAGTATGAGAGAGCCTTATTAGTATCTATCTTATTTTTTTCGGTAGGTTTGCGTATCTACTTGTACTTTTACTTGCCTCCCCATTTTGATGAATTAGGTACTTATTTTCAATTTGTAGATCAAGGTTTTTTGTTCATCAATGTATTTTATCCTTATCCCAATAATCATGTCTTTTTTAATCATGTTTACCTTCTTGCAAGCCTATTCACAGATGATGCTATTTTAGCAGGACGCCTCCCTTCCATGATATTTTTTCATGCATTGATTGTGTTATTATTTATAGGGATTTTGCGCCTCACAAAAAACGTTTATGCCGCCTTTCTGAGCCTAATAATCTGCGTTTTTTATTTACCTTCTAGTGTATATGCAGTTGAAGGCAGAGGATATATGTTGCTCTCTTTACTTTTATTGGTAGCAGCATTTTCATTGTTACTTGCCTTACTTAATAATAGAAAAGAAGCTTTCTATATTTTTATACCAGCCAGTGTGCTTGCAGCATTTACAATTCCGGTATTCTTTGTGCCATTTTTAGGGCTTATGATTTTTGGTGTTGTTTATTCACTAATGTTAAGGAAACAAAATCTTTTTAACAGCATAATAATGAGTGGAATTTGCGTAGGTCTGGGTGTGCTTCTTTCTTATTTACCAATATTCTTATTCAATGGCATAAAAGCAGTAGCTGCCAATGAAACCGTTGCTTCATTACATGTCCCTCACTTTTACACTTATAACTTTCCAATTGCTACAGCAGAAACAATAAGCTTCTTGGTAGGAACTTCAACAAAAGGATGGATATTTTTTGTGGTTTTTGGAATACTAATTGGCTTAGCCATTTTTAAGGTAAATATTAAGACCAAATTGTGGTGGTATTTGTCTGGTAGTATCCTTTCTGCACTATTTTTTTATGCACTCGTCAGAAGAAGTTTTGTGCTGGAAAGAAGTACTTCCTACAATAGTTTTTTTATCTACTCTTCTTTTGCCATAGCCATTGCATACTGGCTAATGCGCTTGGTCAAATCAAGAAGATTCATTTGGAGTATAATGACAATACTGACAGCTATGATTGTTTATAGTTCTTACTTTCAATATCAGTATAATTTATATGAGCCTCATTTGCTTCCATGTGAGTATTACATTAAGACCAATAAAAACATTAATGAGGTTGTCAAAGAGCACAAAACAATATTTATGGATGGAGATTCTCTCCAAACCTACCCTATGCTTTATTATAAATATATGATTACTAAATCTGGTCTGCCTTCTTTAGAACAAGATAATTATCAAGAAGCAGACGTACTCATTCTAAATGTAATTAGAGTAGAACGGGGGATATACGACTTGCAAAATTATACTCGAACTGATAGTATTGCCAACATCCCCGCTTGGTCTAATACTTCTCGTATGGTTTTTCACAGAAAAGATAAATTGTAGAAGCTACATTCTCCACTTTCCCCTCAATGAAAAATAGGCTAAATTGCCTCCCAAATTTTTTACCGGAAATAAAATATTAACATATGCTACGTACGCATACCTGCGGAGAACTTCGGATTGAAGATGTAAATAATGAAGTGACACTTACCGGCTGGACCCAGCGTGTGAGAGATAAAGGAGGCGTGATCTGGATTGACCTGCGTGACCGTTACGGCCTTACCCAGCTTATTTTTAAGGAAGGAGAGACTGCCGAAACTTTAATCGCTAAAGCCAGAGAGGTGGGCCGTGAATTTGTCCTTCAGGCAAAAGGAAAGGTGATAGAAAGAGTATCCAAAAATCCTAAGATGGCTACTGGCGATGTGGAATTGGAAGTAAATGCGCTGACTATACTTAACTCCTCTAAAGTGCCTCCCTTCACTATTGAAGACGATACAGACGGAGGAGAAGATCTGCGGATGAAGTACCGTTATCTGGATTTACGTCGTGGTGTAGTGCGTAGCAAACTGCAATTGCGTCATAAGATGATGCAGCATACCCGTCGCTATCTGGATGGGCAGCATTTTATAGAAGTAGAAACCCCGGTGCTCATCAAGTCTACACCGGAAGGGGCTCGCGACTTTGTGGTGCCTTCCCGTATGCATCCGGGTGAGTTTTATGCCCTGCCCCAGTCTCCGCAGACTTTCAAGCAGTTGCTCATGGTTTCCGGCTTTGATCGCTACTTCCAGATTGTGAAATGTTTTCGCGACGAAGATTTGCGTGCCGACCGTCAGCCGGAGTTTACACAAATTGATTGCGAAATGGCTTTTGTTACCCAGGAAGACATTCTCAATACCTTTGAAGGGCTGACTAAATATCTTTTCAAAGAAGTGAAGGGACTGGAAATTACCGATTTTCCGCGCATGAGCTATGCCGATGCCATGAAACTCTACGGCTCCGACAAACCGGATACCCGTTTTGAGATGAAGTTTACCGAACTCAATGCAATAGCTCAGAACAAAGGTTTTAAAGTGTTTGACAGTGCCGAACTGGTAGTGGGTATCTGTGCGGAAGCTTGTGCCGAATACAGCCGCAAACAATTGGATGCGCTGACTGAATTTGTTACTCGTCCGCAAATTGGTGCCAAAGGGCTAGTGTATGTGAAGTGTAATGCGGATGGTACTTTTAAGTCTTCAGTAGATAAATTTTTCTCTGCCGATGACCTCAAAGGCTGGATGGAAAAAATGGGAGGTAAACCCGGTGACTTATTGCTGATTCTTGCCGGCGAAGCCAATAAAACCCGCAAAGCGCTCAACGAATTGCGCCTGCATATGGGTAGTGAGCTTGGGTTAAGAGATAAAAATACTTTTAAGCCACTTTGGGTAGTAGACTTCCCATTGCTGGAGTGGGATGAAGAACTGGAGCGCTTCCATGCCATGCACCACCCTTTTACTTCGCCCAAACCTGAGGATATTGAAAAACTAGATAGTGATCCAGGGGCAGTCAGGGCTAACGCTTATGACCTGGTGATCAATGGTGTAGAAATTGGTGGTGGCTCTATCAGGATTCACGACCGGGAACTACAAAATACTATGTTTAGGAAACTAGGCTTTAGTCAGGAAGAAGCACAGAAGCAGTTTGGCTTTCTGATGGACGCTTTTGAATACGGTGCGCCTCCTCACGGTGGTATCGCCTTTGGCTTTGACCGTATGTGTGCCCTCTTTGACGGAGCTGATTCTATTCGTGATTATATCGCTTTCCCTAAAAATAATGCCGGTCGTGATGTGATGATAGATACGCCTTCTACCATCTCCGAAGATCAGTTAAGAGAGCTGGAAATCATGGTGAAGCGGTCATCGTGACCCGGTCATCGTGACTCGGTCATCGTGAGGTGATCTAATTAGTAGATAAACATATTGATTATAATGGCAGTTGATGCATAAAGTCAACTGCCATGAAAAAAATACAGCCCAAACCCGGACAGGAATCTGTCTGGGACTACCCACGCCCTCCGAGACTGGAAGATACCAACAAGCATGTGCGAGTAGTATTTAATGGAGAAGTAATAGCGGATTCTAATCGGGCTAAAAGAGTACTGGAAACCAGCCATCCTCCGGTATTTTATATTCCGCCACAGGATATCAAAATGGAATTTCTTAAGCCTAACTCTCATAGCAGCTTTTGTGAATTTAAAGGTATGGCAAAGTACTACTCGCTTGAGGTGAATGATAAAAAAATAGAGAATGCTGCCTGGTTTTATCCTGAACCAACTGAGCACTTTGCAGCGTTAAAGGATTATGTGGCTTTTTATCCCTCTAAGATGGATGCCTGCTATGTAGCAGATGAAAAAGTACAGGCGCAGGAAGGAGATTTCTACGGAGGTTGGATCACGAAAGAGATCGTAGGGCCTTTTAAAGGAGGAGCAGGTACCTGGGGGTGGTGATAAATTATAAATTAGCAGATTACATATTAAAAATTTCATGAGTATGCACAGATACCTGATTGCATTGACCTTATGGCTGTTGGCAGCAGGGACAGCATCTGCCCAGGATGCCGAAAGTTTTGGTAAAGCGTTTTCTGCCGAAAATGCCCTTCAACCCACTGAGTTTATTCAGGAAATGGATGGCAAGATAGAAAAGGAAGTCAAGCTTTCTGCAAAGGTTAATGAGGTTTGTCCGATGAAAGGCTGCTGGATGACCCTGGACCTTGAGAATGGTGAGGAAGTGATGGTCCGATTTAAAGACTATGCTTTCTTTGTTCCTAAAAATTCAGGCGGTAAAACAGCCATCGTAGAAGGTCGGGCTTATTATGATGAGGTATCGGTAGAAACTTTGCGTCACTACGCTGAAGATGCAGGCAAATCTCAGGAAGAGATCAATGCCATTACTGAACCGGAAATGCGCTTATCTTTTGTGGCTGATGGTGTAATTATTAAAGAAGAATAAATATTAAAAAGATTATCTCCCAGCCCGCCCTGTGCGGGCTTTTTCGTTTTTAGTGGTAGGATTTTACAAGTGTAATGATACTTTACACCGAAGCAAAGCGTATATTTGCAGCCTTATTTTAAGATGTCATTTATAATGTATTTGTGAGATACTTAAACTTATAATGTAATGATTGTTGGAGTTCCTAAGGAGATAAAAAATAATGAGAACCGTGTGGGCTTAACCCCTGCAGGCGTGAAAGAACTGACAAAGTTAGGGCATACCGTCAAAGTACAGCGTACTGCCGGTGAGGGTAGTGGCTTTACGGATGACCTTTATGAAGAAGCTGGCGCAAGTATGCTACCGGATATTGAGGCGGTTTATGCAGAGGCTGAAATGATCATCAAAGTTAAGGAGCCTATCAAGCCGGAATACCAATTGATCAAACAAGATCAATTGGTATTTACTTATTTTCACTTTGCTTCAAGTGAGGAGCTGACCCGAGCTATGATTGAGACCGGAGCCATTTGCCTGGCTTACGAAACTGTAGAGTTACCAGACCGTAGCTTGCCTCTGTTGGTTCCTATGTCTGAAGTAGCTGGTCGTATGGCCATTCAGCAGGGAGCTAAGTATCTGGAGAAACCCCTTAAAGGTCGTGGTATTTTGCTAGGGGGCGTACCCGGTGTAAGGCCTGCCAAAGTGCTTATTCTGGGTGGTGGTATCGTAGGTACACAAGCCGCTAAGATGGCTGCTGGCCTGGGGGCAGATGTTACCATTATGGATACCAACCTGACACGCCTTCGCTATCTTTCTGATATTCTGCCTGCCAATGTTTCTACCATGATGTCTAATGAATACAACATCAGAGCGATGCTTGGCCAGGTAGATTTGATCGTTGGAGCGGTGCTCATCCCCGGTGCTAAAGCACCTAAACTGATCACCAGAGATATGCTTAAAGATATGCAGCCCGGTGCTGTGTTGGTTGATGTGGCTGTGGATCAAGGAGGATGTATAGAAACTTGTACGCCTACTACGCACGAGAATCCGACTTTTATCATTGATGATGTCGTTCATTATTGTGTAGCCAACATGCCGGGAGCAGTACCCTATACTTCTACCATTGCACTTAACAACGCTACCCTTCCCTACGCTATTCAACTGGCTAATCTGGGTTGGGAAAAAGCCTGTGCTACCATTGAGCCTCTTAAGAAAGGCCTGAATGTCGTAAAAGGAGATGTGGTATACCAAAGCGTAGCAGAAGCTTTTGATATGCCTTTTGTAGCAGTAGAAAAATATATTGATAAGGTGACAGCTTAAGGATAAGCTTATTTTGAAAAAAATGAGGCAGGAGATTTTTCAATTTTCTGCCTTTTTTATGTCACACAGATTTCCTCAAAATCAGGAAGGGTATCCAGAAAAGTAAAAGATTTTCTCTGATGATTTATCTTGCAGCAATAATGTTCTAAGCCATTGGATACCAGCAAATAAGAAGCCTTCAATGTACCATTGTATATAGAAGACTGTTCAAATACCTTTTGGTCAATTGGTACTTTGAAAGATTTACATTCTAGTATAAGTAATGGCTCACCTTTTCGGTTAAAAACAACTACGTCCGTTCTTTTGGCTAGTTTATTGTACTTTAACCCACTCTCAACTTTTATTAAAGCCTTGGGAAAAGATAAATGACTAATTAAAAAATGGATAAGATGTTGTCGTACCCACTCTTCGGGAGTCAATGCCACATATTTTCTCCTGACAATATCGTAGATTACAGCTTTTCCTTCTACTTTTTGTACTTTGTAGTCGTAGGAAGGTAAATTTAAGTTCACCATAGGCTAAATCTATGGATATATTTTTTTTCATAAAAGTGTGATATGAAAGATAAAAAATCAATTGTCCAGGACTGGCTTCCTCGGTATACCGGAACCGCGTTAGACGCATTTGGGGAGTATATCCTGCTTACCAATTTCTTCAATTATGTAGAGATGTTTGCTACCCAATTTGACGTAGAAATCAGAGGTATAGGAAGACCCATGCAAACGGCTACTGCTAATAACATTACTATGATTAATTTTGGAATGGGGAGTGCCAATGCAGCCACAGTCATGGATTTATTGTCAGCCATTAAACCTAAAGCTGCACTTTTTCTGGGCAAATGCGGAGGACTCAAAAAGACGCAGGTTGGCGATCTGATTTTGCCTATTGCTGCAATCAGGGGGGAAGGGACAAGCGACGATTATATGCCTCCTGAGGTTCCTGCTCTTCCGTCCTTCCGCCTCCAAAGAGCTGTTTCCTCCATGATTAAGAAACATGAACTGGATTACTGGACGGGCACTATTTATACAACCAACCGTAGGGTATGGGAGCATGATAAAGATTTTAAAAAATACCTGAAGAAGATACGAGCTCTGGGGATTGATATGGAGACGGCAACTATATTTATTGTAGGATTTATTAATAAAATTCCGCACGGAGCATTGCTCCTGGTGTCAGATTTACCTATGATTGCGGAAGGAGTAAAAACGGAGAAAAGCGATGCTGAGGTTACCAGTCGTTTTGCTGCAAAACATGTGCAGATCGGTATAGATGCACTTCTGGAACTTATTAATTCCGGTGAATCTGTCAAGCATCTTCGTTTTGAATAACTCAGTATAATAATTTTCCCATTAGTCTAGTTTAGCTATAGATTTATGTTACCAATTGCCTGGCAGCAGTTCATTGTTTTAGCAAGTATTCTCACCTTATTTATCTGCATTTACAGGGAATGGGTTAGACCCTCACTGGGATTCCTGGTGACTGTACTGGGGTTTGTAATTCTTAGCATAATTTCTCCTGAAGAGATGCTCTCTGGCTTTTCCAACCAGTCTATTGGTAGTATTGTATTATTGATACTGATCAGTGCAGCACTGCGTAAAAATTTTCAGATAGAAGCAGTTATCGAGAGTATTTACAAACTAGGTAAAAGACATGTGGTGCTTAGCTATCGCTCTTTTCTTTTTAGAATGATGATACAGGTAGCGATATTTTCCTCTTTTATCAATAATACACCTATCGTCGCTCTTATGACACCTTATGTGTTCAACTGGGGAAAACGGAATAATGTGTCACCTTCCAAACTACTCATTCCGCTATCATATGCTACTATCATGGGGGGAATGCTTACTATCATTGGTACCTCTACTACACTTGTGCTGAACGGGTTTATGCTGGATTATAACATTGCCTCCTTAAATGCTGTAGATCTGCTTTACATTGGGGGCGCTGTTTGTTTCACTGGTATTTTGCTCATTGGAATAGTTGGCTACAGGCTATTGCCCGATAATAAAGATATTTTAGAGAGCTTTAGTAAAAACAAACGTGAGTATTTGGTAGAGACAATTCTTGAGGAAAATTCTTCTCTCAGTGGAAAAACTATTGTAGAAGCAGGCTTGAGAAGCTTAAAAGGCGTATATCTGGTGGAAATTATTCGTAGTGAAGAAACCTTGTCACCGGTAGAGCCTACTGAGAGAATTTCTAAAAATGATGTGCTTATTTTTGCAGGTGATACTGAAAATATTGTTGAGCTTCTGAGCAACGGGCGAGGCTTAAGTTTGCCAAAACCTGCCGATACCCGTAATGAAGATAAAGTGAATATCATAGAGGCTGTTGTTGGAACAAACTCTAGTCTGGTTGGACGTACTCCCAAAGAGATGGAGTTTCGTAAACGTTACGATGCTGCTATTGTGGCTATTCACAGAAATGGTGAGCGTTTGAGTGGGAAAATTGGCGATATACAGCTTAGTCAGGGAGATTTACTACTGCTATACGCAGGTCGAAATTTTAAGGACAGAGTAGATTTATACCGTGATATATTTATAGTTTCTCAACTAAAAGAGTTTCTGCGACCTAATAGAAAAAAGGTGACTTCATTTTTGATTGTAGCACTTACCGCCATTGCCATGGTAGTATTTGGTTACTTTACACTCTTTGTCTCTTTGCTGATCATTTTTGCCATCATGATTGCTCTTAAAATGGTTTCTATCAATGATATCAAGAATGAAATCGACGTGAATATGATTTCAATACTTGTTTTTTCTCTGGCCATTGGTCAAGCTATGATCAAAACAGGAAGTGGAGATCTTTTGGCTACAGGAATTCTTAACTTGACCCAAGGCTTTGGTACTCTGGGAATTTTGGCTAGTCTGTTAGTTATTACCACTATTCTTACTTCTTTTATTACTAATGTGGGGGCTATATCCATTACTTTTCCACTGGCATATTCTATCAGTAATAGTTTAGGAATAGATGGCATGCCCTTTTATCTGGGAATCGCCTATGCAGCTTCTGCTGCTTTCCTTACTCCTATCGGTTACCAGACCAATTTAATTGTCTATGGACCGGGAGGATATACCTTCAAAGATTTTATGAAAATAGGGTTGCCAGTTTGTATCGTTTATCTGCTTACAGTGATAATTATGATAAATTGGCTATTTCCAGGTATGAATTGATTAAGGTATTGATAATAAGAGTCTTTCATTTATTGATCATGAAATAGTCTCTCTCCGATATGCCAATTTTTTGACAAAAAAAAGCCATCCGGAGAACCGAATGGCTTATCAAGTTGTGTAGCGTAATATATTATTTACAATTGAACGTTGGCTTCAGGAGTGGTAGTATAAAGTACCTTAAGAGCATTTGCATTTCTAAGCTCCTGCTGCACATCAGAAACAATTCCCATTTTGGCTTCTCTGTCTACTTTCATAGCCATGGTAATCTGATCTCTTTCTGCCTCTGTTAGTTTGTCTTTTTCTTGGTTAACAAACTGAACAATACCCTCAGGTTCAATCAATACATCATTTACCTGTATTTTAGGTTCAGAGCCGTAACGCTCAACTTCCTTAGGCTTACCAATGTAAATATAACTTACGAGAGATTTTTTCTCAATTTTACTAAGTTGCTCAGCCTGAGGAATACGCTGTAGTACCAATAAGTCAGTCTCTCTCAATACTGTAGTTACCATAAAAAAGAACAGCAGCATGAAGATGATATCCGGCAAAGCTGAAGTAGGGATATCCTGACTAGCGGATGATTTTTTCTTAAACTTTGACATATTAGTTACCTCCTCCTGCTTTACTAGGTTCTGCAATTGATATCTGCATAGGAATCTCTTTCCTTAGCTCATCATAACGATCCTGTACACTAGGCTCCGCATCATTGATGTTACGCACCAACTCTGCACTAATTCCTAGTTCAGAAGCATAGATCTCATAGTAAGCACCTTTCAGTTCATCATATACTTCAATGAACTTCTCGTAACCAGTACCACGGTCAGTTTTGAATGAGACCACGGCATCTAAAGGACTTTCAGAAAGATCAGGGTTGTTACCGTAATTAAGAACAAACTCCTTTACTTTTTCCTTAAGCATTCCTACATCGTCCATAGGTTCACCTTCTACCAGCATTAAATCCTGAGAGTTAAGCAAGACTTTAAACAAATTCCTCTCATTGAATTTTACTTCTGGTGGAGGATCATTAGGGTCTTGCTTAGGGGGAAGGCGAAGTGCCAACCCCTTATCAGATGCAATAGTAGTGGTTACCAGGAAGAATATTAGCAGAAGAAAAGCTATATCGGCCATAGAGCCCGCATTTACTTCTCCTGCACCTCTTTTCTTTCTAGCCATAATTACTTGAAAATTTTATTAACCTCTGTAAACACGATGCTTACCAATGCCACTCCAATCAACAGATACATAGTGATAAGAGCTCCACCAATAAACTTCGAGGATGATTCCGTGATACCAAATTTGGTATAAACCGTAGTAATTTCATCACCAGAAATAGAGTATCCAATGAAGAAAACGATCGCAATGCCTATTAAGCCGACTACTGTACCTAAGAGTGCTTTAGGGTTAGACAAAGCACTTATCAAAGGAAGGACAATGGCTAAAACAAGTGCCAATCCAGCCAAAATGTAAGCGGCGTATAGTCCGTAGGTTGAAATAAACTCGTCCATATAAATTTTTGCTTGATTTAGAATTGTGGATAATATTACTTCTCAATTCTTGCACTAGTGCTACCTGCAGAAAGCTTATGCTTAACAAGCAAGTCTACCAGGGCAATAGAAGCATCCTCCATAGAGTTAACCAAGCTATCTATTTTAGAAACGCAGTAGTTGTAAAACAATTGCAGGATAATCGCTACGATCAAACCAGCAACTGTTGTTAAAAGTGCTACTTTAATACCACCAGCCACAAGAGAAGGAGATATATCTCCAGCAGCTTCAATTGCATCAAATGCACCAATCATACCAATTACTGTACCCATGAAACCGAGCATAGGAGCGATAGCGATGAAAAGAGATATCCAAACCAGTCCTTTTTCCAAACGGCCCATTTCTACCGAACCATAAGAGATAATAGATTTTTCTACCATATCAATACCCTCAGACATTCTCATCAAACCTTGAGTAAAGATAGAAGCTACCGGACCACGAGTGTTTTTGGTCACATCTTTCGCAGCCTCAACACCACCTGTATTCAGGGCATCTTCTACTTTAGCCAAAAGCTTTTTGGTATTGGTAGTAGCCATGTTCAGGGTGATGATTCTCTCAATAGAGATAGCCAAACCGAGGATCAGACAGATTAATACAGGAGACATAAATTTCCAGTCACCTTCAATAAACTTTTCCTTTACAGCCTGATGGAAACTTTGCTCATCCATATCTTCTACTAAGTCCTCATCCATTGCAGAGGTAGCAGCAGGGGCAGGCTCTTCTTCCATCGGTTCTTCCATAGCAGCAGCGGTAGTATCTTCTGCCATTTCGGTAGTGTCAGCGTCCATCTGATCCTGAGCTAAAAGTAGTTGAGAATCACTGAAGGTCAGGATGCCAGTTACTAATAATAAAGTGAATAACTTTTTCATAACGTGTTTAGTAGTCTGTTGTAGTGATTAATTAAAGTTAGTTAAAGATTTATAGATCAAAAATTAATAACATATCTATGGCGGAGAGGGCGGGATTCGAACCCGCGGTACCCCGGTGGGGGCACACTCACTTTCCAGGCGAGCACCTTCGACCGCTCGGTCACCTCTCCAAAAAGCTATAAATTAACCTAGAACTGTACTTTTCTTATAAATAGTGTTACCTACAAATAAATCAATAATATATGCTATATGCAAGTTTTAAGATTAAATCGTATGGAAAATTAAGTTTATATAATATACAGTTAATTTCGCTTGAGATTCTTTGTCAACAAACTGTAAAATTATGCTCATTAACTTAAACAATTATCAATAAATATAGAATCAAGCGTTAAACTTACTAAAAATTTTGTCATTTGTTGCAAGTTTTTTTTTGTGCAGGAGAGTAAATTGATTGTAAATCAATTGTATTTTAATAAGTTTCTCCACAAATAGGTTGAGGAAGTAAACGCCTGACCTCCTGTGGGTTTTGTTCCTTACCCAGGAGGAACATCATTTTAGTTACTGCTGCTTCTGTGGTCATATCTTTACCACTGATGACCCCAATATCGTCCAGACTTCTGCTGGTCTGGTATCTTCCCTGTATTACCCTTCCCCCACTACATTGTGAGATATTGAGAATAATCACTCCCCGATCAATGGCGTCGGAAAGACTGTCCAGCATAAAAGTATCAGTAGGTGCATTTCCTGAGCCAAAAGTCTCCAGTACCACTCCTTTGATATCAGGAATTTGTAAAATACTTTCTACCACCCGCCTGCTGATGCCTGGAAAAAGTTTAAGAATAGCTACGTTAGAATCAAGTTTGCTGTGATAGACCAGTTTTTGATCAGCTTTATAAGGTTTTATAGCAGACTTATTATAGTCAATTACTACGCCTGCTTCTCCCAAAATAGGGTAGTTCTCTGATTCAAATGCGTCAAAATGAATGCTTTGCCGCTTACTACTGCGGTTGCCCCTCAACAGAAGGTTGCCAAAGTAGATACAGACTTCCGGTACCACCGGTTTTCCATCCCGGTATTCGCTGGCAATTTCTAGAGCAGTGATAAAATTCTCATGTGCATCTGACCTTTTGGAGCCGATAGGAAGTTGAGCTCCGGTAAAAATTACCGGTTTGTTAAGTCCTTCCAGCATGTAACTAAGTGCAGAGGCGCTATAAGCCATAGTATCAGTCCCATGTATCACCACAAAGCCATCATAGCGGCGGTAGTTTTCATAAATGATGTAGGCCATGTCTACCCAGTGCACAGGGCGGATGTTGGCCGAATCTACCAGTTCAGGAAAAGAAATGACAGTAATATGAATATTAAACCCTTGAATGGAAGGTACTTTTTCTACAATTCTGGAAAAATTGAAAGGCATGAGAGAACCGCGCTCATCGTAAGACATACCCAACGTGCCTCCTGTATAGATGATAAGTACAGCAGACATAGGCTTGTCAGGTGAGGCAGTATTGATGTTGACTATTTTGTAATTCTGTCTTTCCATAATCGGATGCTAGAAGAAAGCAAAAATACGATTAAAATGAATTAAATAACGAAAGTGCGTTAGAAGTTGTAGTATTTGCGAGTGTTTCTAACTCCATTTTTCGGTACTCGGCTATTTTATTAGCGATCAGAGGAATGTAAGATGGTTCGTTTCGCTTTCCTCTTTTGGGTACCGGGGCCAGATAAGGACTGTCAGTTTCCAATACAATCTGGTCCAAGTCTATATCAGGAATGACCTCATCCATTTTGGCATTTTTGAAAGTAGAAACGCCGCCCAGCCCTACCAGAAAACCTACTTCTTTGATGCGTTTTGCATCTTCTATGCTCCCTGTAAAGCAATGGAATATACCTCTAAGCCTTTCATCATGTAATGCTTCCACCAGGCGGATACTATCTTCAAATGAGTCGCGCGTGTGGATTACGATAGGTAATTGATATTTCTTTGCCCATTCAATCTGTATTTTAAAAGCCTCCTGCTGTTGCTCAGCAAAACTCGTATCCCAATAATAATCCAGACCGATTTCTCCTACGGCTGCAAAAGATCTTTTGCTCAGCCACTCTTCCACCCGATAAAGCTCTTTTTCAAAATCTTTTTTCACAGAGGTAGGGTGCAGCCCCATCATAGGAATACATTGTTGAGGATTACGGTTTTCTAACTCCAGCATACCATCTACAGAAGTGTGGTCAATGTTGGGCATATAAATCTTCTCCACGCCCTCCTCCCGACATCTGTCCAGTACATCATTGATGTCCTCTTTAAATTTTTCGTCATAAATATGGGCATGAGTGTCAATAAAAGTCATAGTAATGCTTGTTAAATTAATCTGGCAATGATCTTTGTAGCTTACGCAATGTGTTCAAACCAATAAAGGAATCTTAGAGAAGTCAATAAATAGTCTATTTATTATACTACACTTTTCAATACTTTCTACCTTTCCATCTTGTTTTGATGGGTAAGAAATATACTGCCAGAGTAAGCAGGGTCAGTATTGCTGCATACAGATCATAGAGCATAAGATAACGTATCAGCTTGTTTCTGTATTTTTTGCTCAGGCGTAATTTTGCTTCTACTGCCAGAATAAAAAAGCTTTGAAGTACTGCTTTACAAAGCCACAACCCCAAACCGAAAAAAGGGTGAAAAAAGAGTAAAAATATAATCAGCGGAAAAAACAGCGCCTGTAAAAAAAGGATACTAAGAATGGGCAAAGGTAGGCGGATAGCGCCATGCATCCAGCGTTTACGTTGTTGTAATAGTTCACTCCATGAAGTCATGGGCTGTGTAAAGGCTACTATCTCCGATGCTACTACATTCCTGAAGCCATAATCTCTGCTAGTGATCTGGTGTAATATCTGAAAGTCTTCAGTGATGGAAAAAGGCAAATTTTCATAACCTCCGGTAGCACGATATGCCGGTCGGTACATCATCATATTGTTGCCCATGGTGGCGATGGGCATACCCCAGTCGCTGGCTACTTTTACCATACCCAAAGCAAAAAGCCAGTCAATGCGTTGTAATTGTCCCCAGGGAGTACTGCTGTCTACCAGCGTGATGCCGGTAACTACACCAATTTCCTTCTTTTTAGGCTGGGCTTGCCAGCTTTGTACCATGCCCCTTATCCAATTAGATTGCACTTGCATATCTGCATCAGTGACGAGCAGAAGTTGGGGAGGTTCGGTTCGTTGCTCTACTGCCATGACCAGTTGTGCGAGTACATTGGCTTTTGCCTTCGCCTCTCCTGCTTGTTCTTTGATATCTATACAGTGTACACGTGAATCTTTACTTTCATAGGCCTGCGCAATGGTCAGGGTTTCATCTTCAGAGGCATCATTGCCTATCCAGATTTCTAGTTTGTCTACCGGATAGTCGGAGGCTAAAAGACTCTCCAAGCAGGAGGCTAGTAAAGCTTCTTCATTCCTTACAGCCAGCAGCACTGCAACTTTTGGATACGCAGATAAGCTGGGCCGATGCATGGGGAGCAGTTCGGAATGAGTTTGGAAGGTTTGATCTTTTTCTGAAGTTCCGTAGCTGCGAAAGTTAAACCGCCAGAAAAATAGTAAGAGTATATCGGCTACAATCGTACCCGCAGCCATAATAATTGCTAATGTAATGGTGGTGTCATTCACAATGCGGAAAACTGATAACCTGCTTCGGCAAAGTGTGCCAGGTAGTGGGGGAGTACATATTTCAGGTTTTTTGCTGCTTTGTGACTATCGTGAAAAATAATGATAGTACCGTGAGTAGTATGGTGGACACATTTTTGCAAGCATTTTTCTGCGGGAAAGTCCGGGTCATAGTCTCCTGCCAGAATATCCCACATCACAATTTGATACTCATTTTTTAACAGCTTAATCTGGGAGCGTTTGATCTTACCATAAGGAGGTCGGAACAAAGGTTTTTTCAATTCATTAGTGAACTGTTCCTGGCTCTGCCGGCAGTACATTATGTTTTGGAGATAGTAAGTGTTTTCGGTTCTCCATCCATTCAGATGGTTATAGGTATGGTTTCCGGTACGGTGACCGGCATCCAGGATTTCTTGGTATATCTGTGGGTAACGGTCAACATTTTCACCCACACAGAAGAAAGTCGCTTCAGCATCATAGTCTTTCAAAGTATCCAATACAAAAGGAGTAACTTCAGAAACGGGCCCGTCATCAAAGGTCAGAAATATTTTTTTTCCACTTTCTTTCTTCTGGTCCCATAGTAGGTCGGGGTAAAATAATTTGAGTAATGAGGGTGTTTTGAAGAAATTCATATACTCATCTGTTCCTATGAAGGCTCTTTACCGAGGTTAGTATTTACCATGACTGACATAAAGGTGATATCATCATGGTATTCATTACCTCCGCTAAATTCATCCAGCTCTTTGAAAAGGTAACGGTGGATGTCTGGCAGGCTTAGGTCAGCATGGCGTACAAGAAACTCTTGTAGGCGTTCCATTCCATACTCTTCATCATTCTGATTAAAAGTTTCGGTAAGTCCGTCAGTATAAGCAAAGAGCATAAAGTTGTCTATATCTTCTACCAGCCCTTCATTAAGAAAAGGGAGGGGATGAAAGCTCCCCAGCATGACCGTTCCCTGGTCCATAAGTTGGATTTGCTTATTGACATCAATGAGCATGGGAGGTGTATGACCGGCATTTACATAGCGAAGTTGCTTTACTTCCTCATCATAAATAGCTATAAAGAAAGTAATAAAGTTTTCACCATTGGCACTTTGCATCACCTGATAGTTGAGTTCTGAGATAACCTCTCTCAGGTTCATGGTCTGTCGTACAATAGTGCGTAGAGCCGCCTGAAAGTTAGACATCAGTATTGCCGCTGGTACTCCTTTGCCCGATACATCGGCGATGCAGAACAGAGAATGAGTGGCGGTAAGTTTGATAAAATCATAATAGTCACCCCCCACAGAGTGGTGAGGCATATAGCTGGCTTCTACCTTTAGCCCTTCATGCTGGGGCAACTCTTTGGGAAAAAGAAACTGCTGTACCTGACGGGCAATCTCCATTTCTTTGCGCATAGCCTCCTGTACCAATTGGCGTCGGGCCAGCTTTTTATTTTCAATGGCCACGATAATGATATTACTAAGTGCCTGGATGAAGGTAGTGCCGATCTCCGTTTGCTGACCGTCAATTTCTTTTTGTAGCCCACCCAAGAATACCAGGGCCAGAATTCTGTTTTTATGCGATACTGGTATGACAATATCAAACTCCTCAAAGAGGCCCGGCTCACTAAGCTCTTCTATCTGAGTAATCTGATTAATAGAAAGGAAATGTTCGTCCAGCATTACATTGGTAAAGCTGATCTCTGTTCCGAAGTTAGTTTTACACTCCCAATGGTCTGCGTTGCTCTCTTCTTCCATCAGAACATAGAGCGCCAGCTTCTGAATGTTCAGATTGGCACGCAGGGTAAAGTTAAAAATCTTATAAAGGGAGTCTTCCGAAAGGTTATTGTTGATAGCCTGCGTTACTTCCAGCAAAGAGTTCAGTTCAAGCTCCTTGAGCTCATATTGGGTTCTGAGTATTGTGTTTACGTCCATGTAGTCCTCCACAGCAAGGCCTCCAACTTATGCTGCTATTGCTTTCTTATTATAAGTTTGCCTTCTACAAAATTAACATTTTAGCGCAAAAAGAAAATTGTACTTATGGAATTGACCCTGCTGCTGCTTTAGAGCAAGTTATTGTGTTCGCTCCTGTGACAAAAGTGTCCGCTAGAGAACACTTGAAGATATGTTCATTCTTCATAATCATTTGCTATTCAGTCGCTTATATTTTTGGCATACCGTTGGTCAATAGAGTTATCAAACAACATTAACTTTTTTTAACCCAAATTTTGAAAGACATGAAATCAGTTACCAAAACTTTAATCCTAGCTTTAGTAGCCATAGTTGTAAACGTAAGTGCATTTGCAGGAGTAGATGTAGACAAGACTACCGAAAAAGCCCGTGAAGCAGTAGAAGCCGCCAGCCCGGATGATTGGCATACTTATGCTGAGGCTGCAGAAAAATGTATTAAGAAAGGAGTAAACCTTAAAGAAGCAGCAGCATGGATTAAAAAATCAGTAGAAATTAAAGAGACTTCTTATAATCTGAAAGTGCTGGGAGATTATTACGAAATGAATAAACTTCCTGAACAAGCCATTGAAGCTTATAGCAAAAGTATCAGAGTAGGAAGAATGGAAGATAAAAATTATGCTGATAAAGCAACTCAGGATAAAATTGTAAAATTAGTTCGGCAGTTAGGTTAGTTTATTGGTAAGCAGATGAAAGAGGCTCCTTCGGGAGCCTTTTTTTATGGCTATGAAACAGTTATATCCCACTTTTTAGGTGAACTTGTTCAATTCCGCTATCATTAGGTTTTAATTAACCAATTCCTTATGTATAAGCACTTGTTCCTTACCGCTACTTTGCTAATAGTAATCTGTCTGACAGGCTATGCCCAGAACAGACAAAATCCTGCTGTGCCAGAATACGGTGGTATTTATGAAATTCCTGAAGCGACTAAACATCCCGATCCTTCCCTGGAATATAAAATAGTGATTGATGTGAAAGGTGGTGCTGAGATTGCGGAGGAAGAGAATCGCTCTCTGATCAATATTGCCCGTACGCTGAACCTGCATGTGCAGGGAGGAGTCCCCAAAGAAAATATCAAAATCGTAGCTGTAGTTCATAATCTGGCCACTCCCGTAGTTTTAAGTAATGAGGCCTACCAAAAACATTTTAGTGTGGATAATCCTAATGACAGTCTCATTCATGCCCTCACAGAGGCAGGAGTGGAAATGCATGTGTGCGGACAATCTCTGATTGCTCGCAGATATGCCGACGAAACCCTGCACCCGGATGTAGCCGTTTCTATTTCTGCCATGACCATCCTAACCGAGTACCAGCTCAAAGGCTATGCTTTGCTCTCTTTTTGAGTACTGTCAGATTTACAATACCGGGTAGTTACCAGTTGTTCGTTACTTAAACATTTGCCTCTTCAGCAAGTAACTTGTCCATCAACTCATTAAACTCTTCTACATAGCGTTCGTAGTAGACGCCTGTACCGGGGCCGCTAAAGCCAGTGTGTATATTACGTACCTGCCCGTTTTTATCAATGAAAATGGAGGTAGGAAAGGACATCACCCGGTTGAGCATAGGTAGCGATTCACTGGCGGCCTCCTTGCTGGAAACTCCGGCAATCAGAAAGTCATAGCCCACATCAAGTTTTTCAATCATCTTCCTAACCCGGCTGCTGGCATAGTCAAAATCATCTTTGCGCTCATAGGCCAGCCCAATGATTTCTACACCTTCGCCCTGGTGGCGGCGGTACCAGTCGGCATAGAATTTTGTCTCGTCCATGCAGTTGGGGCACCAGGTTCCGAAAAGCTGTACGATTACCACTTTGCCCTGGTACTGCTCGTCGCTAAGTGAAACAGACTCACCTTCCAGGTTTGGAAAAGTGAATTCTACTTTGTCGTACCCTTCTTTCAGGTAAGTAAGCTCATTGGGATTGGGCAGCTCCGCTTCTTCATTTCTTACAGCAGTCCATGTATTGTGGTAGCTTTTGCCCGACCAGAAGTCACCCTGTAGCGAACCATCTTGCTGCATGCGGGCTTCAAAAAGGTAAGCATGCTCACCATCAAAAGTACTAAGCATCATGGTGTCGCCTTTTACATTTCCTTCCAGAAAACGATAGTCACCGGTAGAGGTAAGAAACGAGCCTGTCACATAATCCCCCTGCTGCTCAAAGATACCGACAGAATGGATTGAGTCTCCTTCAAACTGTACCTCCCACTTCCCCTCAAAACCTTCTGCTTCCTGATTGCTACTTTGGATAAAACGATAATCTTCTCCATAGGTAGCAGTGAAAGGCAGGCGGTAATCTTCAGCGTAATTTTTGATGAACACTCCTTGCAGTTTTTCGCCGTATATCTTCGCTCTGATCTGGGTATCAAAAAAGCTCATGGGCATGATGAGCGAGTCGCCTTCCACACTCACTTCGTCTATCAAAAGTTTTTCCTCCCCATTGATCAGATGGACTTCATATTCCATGCTGTCTACTTCAGCTACTTCAAAAGTGAAAGGTAGTTTTTGATCCTGAATGTCTAGCTCCGCCCTCCATGTGCCGGTCAAAAGTTTAGGTTTATCTGAGGTGTTGGCAGGAGGGTTACATGCTCCAAAAACAAATGATAAAAAGAGTAGGTAGAGTAGAGTTTTGCTATACATAGGATAAGATAAATAAGTCATATGCTTATGTAACAGAATATTACACCTGTGAGATGTCAAATAGGTAAAATTATTTTAGAAACAGGGAGCAAAGTAAGAAATTCATCAAAGATGTATTGGATTTTAGGGACTTTTTTATAGGCCATATCTTTTCTCAAAATCCCCAAAAATTGCTGCGCTTATTCATTCATCAAAAAACGGCCAATATACTTCATTCAGGCAAATTACCGGGTGCTGAATAATCTTTGTTAGCAGTATAGGGGTTGATTAATAACATAAAATAATAAAAAATAACATATGTTATATTAAATTGCCAATTTGTACTTTTAATAAGTACAACCCTCTAAATTGTACAGAAACGTAAGTTTTGAGCATAAAAAATTGTAAAAAATCGTGGGAAAAAGTGGGAAGAAGTGGAGGAGGTTATCATAATTTTTATTAAGTTTGTTTTAAATAGCTATTTACAGTACATGGCAATTTTCACCGGTGAGTACGAATGCAAATTGGATGCTAAAGGTAGGGTTTTGCTTCCTGCAAAGGTAAAAGCAAAGCTTCCGGAATGCTCCAAACATGAAATTGTACTCAGTCAGGGATTTGAACCTTGCCTGATTATTTATACGATTGAAGAGTACACTAAAAAGTACGAAAAATTTTCTTCACTCAGTAGTTTTAATGAAGAGCAAAGAAAATTACAGCGCAATTTTTTTAGAGGGAGTATGGAAGTGGAGTTGGACAACATGGGGAGATTTTTAATACCCAAAAGAATGGCTCAGTACGCAAGGCTGGGAAGAGAGGTAATCATAGCCGGAAACGGAAATTTCTTAGAGATCTGGAATCCGATAACTTTTGAAGAGTATTTGTTCAAAGACCCCAAAGAGTTTTCGGCGCAGGCGCAGAAGCATTTGTATAATGACATGGATCCTGATAGGGAAAATAATGAAAGTCCTGATGTATCATAAACCTGTATTTCTTAAAGAGAGTGTTGACGGACTCGTGTGGAAGTCAGAGGGCACCTACGTGGACCTGACTTTTGGAGGGGGTGGGCATAGCGCTGCTATTCTGGATAGACTGCAGGGGGGAAGGCTCTATGCTTTTGATCAGGATCAGGATGCGGCAGAGAATGCTGAAGGCCTGGCGCTGACTTTTATTCAGGCAAACTTCCGTCATCTTAAGCGCTACCTGAAGCTGTATGGCGTAAGCGAAGTAGATGGAATTCTGGCTGACCTGGGGGTTTCGTCTCACCAGTTTGATGTGCCGGATCGTGGCTTCTCTACTCGCTTTGAAGCGGACCTGGATATGCGGATGGACCAGCAGGCGCAGCGTACCGCCAAAGAAGTGGTGAATAACTACCATGAAAAGGAGTTACATCAGTTACTGGGAATGTACGGAGAAGTGAAAAATGCCAGGACTTTGGCGCAGGCAATAGTAGCGGCCAGGACCAACAAAACGATTGAAACGGTAGAGGATTTGAAGCAGGTGCTGAACAAATTTGCACCAAAAGGTCGAGAGGCTAAATACTACGCACAGGTGTTTCAAGCGTTAAGGTTAGAAGTGAATGATGAAATTAAGGCCTTGGAAGAGATGCTAGAGCAGAGTGTAGACCTGCTGGCTCCCGGTGGCAGACTGGTAGTGATCTCTTATCATTCGCTGGAAGACAGGTTGGTGAAAAACATTATCAACAAAGGAAAACTATATGGAGAGGTGGAAAAGGATTTTTATGGAAACCCTCAGCTGCCTCTGAAAGCTGTAAACAAGAAGCCGCTGATGCCTTCGCAGGAGGAAATCAGGGAAAACAACAGGGCGAGAAGTGCAAAATTGAGAATTGCTGAAAAACGCTAAAATATGAAGACAGCAGTAAAAAACAGGTATAAGATAAAAACAAAAGAAAGTAAACCTAAAGGAGAAAGTCTGTTCACCAAGATAGATCGTCTGCTCAAAGTAGACACTTCTTTTGACAGTGGCTTGCCGGTTCGCTTTGTTCCCTATGTGCTCTACTTTACCTGCCTGGGGCTATTCTATATCGGCAATAATCATTACGCAGAAAAAACCATCAGAAAAATCAACCGACTGGATGAAGAAGTAGAAGATCTCAGGGCAAACTATACCACGCTTAAGGCTGACTATATGTTTGAGAGCAAGCAGTCGGAAGTAGCCAAGCGAGTGAAGAAACTTGGGCTGGAAGAAAGTGAAACACCACCACACAAAATTATAGTGGAAGAAAAGTGAGTATCAAGAGATCCATATTGCTCCGTGTAAGGGTTGCCTTTCTGGTAGTATCCCTTTTTGCTTTGGCGCTCTTTTTCCGCATGGCTGAGATTCAGTTTGTGGAAGGGGAAAAATGGAAGGCTATGGCAGAGGAGATCAACCTGCAGTATAAAACAATACCGGCAGTAAGGGGAAATATCTATGCGGAAGACGGTAGCCTGCTTGCTACTTCTCTGCCTTTTTATAGAGTGGCTTTTGATCCTTCTATCGCAAGTGATGAACTGATGGAATCTTCTGTGGATTCTCTTTCTATGTTGCTGTCCCGCTTCTTCGGAGATCACAGTCCGGTAGAATACAAGCGTCGTATCCTCAATGCCCGTGCTAAAGGTCGTCAATACTTGATACTGAACAGAGAGAAAATTAATTATCTCAGCAAAAAAGAAATGGAAAAATGGCCGGTCTTCCGTGAAGGTAAATACGGAGGAGGGGTGATTTTTGAAAAAGTGAATGAGCGTTACAAGCCTTTCTCTTTTCTGGGTGCGCGTACTATCGGTCATATCAACGAAAATAACAAAGGTGCAGGCCTGGAGTACAGCTTCAATGAATATCTGGCAGGCAGAGATGGCAAAGGTTTATTCCAGAAAATGGCAGGCAGCTACTGGAAGCCTATTTACGATGGCACCCAGGTGAAGCCGGTGGCTGGATATGATATTGTCAGTACCATTGATGTCAACATACAGGATGTGGCACAGTCTTCTTTGATGAAGGCTTTAATTGAACATGAGGCTGACTACGGCTCAGCAGTAGTGATGGAAGTGAAGACCGGAGAGATAAAAGCAATCTCCAACCTGACCCGCTACGAAAATGGTAACTATGGCGAAAGCTATAATCACGCGGTAGGTGGGCTGACTGAGCCAGGTTCTACTTTCAAGCTGGCTTCTGTGATTGCTCTCATGGAGGAAGTACACCTCAACCTAAACGACAGCATTGATGCGGGAGATGGCAGGTATGAATTTTATGACAGGGTAATGACCGATCATGAATATGGTGGATATGGTATGATTAGTTTTAAAGATGCCTTTTCTCATTCTTCCAATATCGCCATTTCCCGTTGGGTAAATCATCATTTTGGCCTGAAGCCGGAGCGCTTTGTCAACTATATCCAAAGCATGGGGCTGGCCGACCGGGTAGGTTTTCAGATCAAAGGAGAGGGTATGCCATATATTAAACTACCAGGTGATAAAAGTTGGAGTGGTGTATCACTGCCCTGGATGTCAATTGGCTACGAATTGAAGCTTACGCCTATACAGATACTTGCCTTTTATAATGCTGTGGCCAATGATGGTAAGATGATACAGCCTATTATCGTCAAGTCAGTCAAGCAGGCAGATAAGGAAGTAGAAATTTATCAGAGTGGAGTATTGAATGAGCAAATCTGCTCCCGGGAAACACTGGAGAAAGTGAAGACTATGCTGGAGAGTGTGGTAGAAGAAGGTACTGCTAGCAATATCAAAAATAGTTACTACAAAATTGCTGGTAAAACAGGTACGGCACAAAAACTTAAAAACGGACGCTACACGCGTCAGTACTATACTTCTTTCGTAGGCTACTTTCCTGCAGATGATCCTAAGTACAGTTGCATTGTAGTCATTGATGATCCCAAAGGTTTTCATCAATATGGTAGTAGTGTAGCGGCGCCGGTCTTCAAAAATATTGCGGACAAAATATATGCTACCGATCTGGAGATTCACGAGCCGCTGCCCAAGCAGTTTGCTCGCGAAGAGGGAATATTTCCGGTGATACAGGCGGGACGCTACGATGATTTGCAGACTGTAATGAAGACCCTGGCAATAGAGCATGAGCATACTGATGCTGCCGAATGGGTAAGAGCACAAAGGGCTGGCAATAAAGTGAGTTGGAATGAAAGCACCACCTCCTTTGAATACATACCTGATGTGCGGGGCATGACCATGCGGGACGCGATTTTTCTACTGGAAAACAGAGGACTCAGAGTAGACTATCAGGGAAGTGGCAGAGTTTTAAAACAATCGCAGCAGCCTGGCAATAAGGTAATCAAAGGAAGTAAGATAAATTTACAATTAGGATAGGAGAGATATGGCGATTCTGAAAGACATATTATACAAAGTTTCCCTTCGCTCAACGGTAGGCGATACTTCTATTGAGGTGTCCTCCATCGTGTTTGACTCTCGCAAAGTGGAGCAGGGAAGTGTCTTTGTAGCGGTAAGCGGTACCCAGGTAGACGGACATCAGTTCATTGATTCGTCTATCCAGAAGGGAGCAATAGCCATTGTCTGTGAGCGCATGCCAGAGAAGACTCAGGAAGGAATCACCTATGTGGAAGTGGACAAAAGTGCGGAGGCTCTGGGAATTATGGCTTCTAACTTTTATGGTAATCCTTCTTCTAAAATGAAAGTGGTAGGTATTACCGGTACTAATGGTAAAACAACTGTGGTGACGCTCTTACAGCAATTGTTTATCAGGCTGGGCTACAATACGGGCTTGCTTTCCACAGTCAATAATAAAATTAATGACAAAATTATTCCGGCTACTCATACTACGCCGGATGCGGTACAGCTCAATGCGCTGATGGCGCAGATGGTGAAGGAAGGCTGTACGCACTGTTTCATGGAGTCTAGCTCGCACGCGATTGATCAGCGACGTATCGCAGGAATCAAATATGCCGGAGCGGTATTCAGCAATATTACGCATGACCATCTGGACTACCACAAAACTTTTGAGAATTACATCAATGCCAAGAAGAGACTTTTTGATGAGCTGGGTTCCGATGCATTTGCCCTGGTCAATATTGACGACAAGCGCGGACAGATCATGTTGCAGAATACCAAAGCCAGCAAAAATACTTTTTCGCTTAAAAGTGCCAGTGATTTTAAAGGTAAAGTTTTGTCCAATTCACTTCAGGGATTGGAGATGGAAATCGGGGGAAAAGATATACCTTCGCAGCACGTTTGGTTTAAGCTCATTGGTGACTTCAATGCTTACAATCTGCTGGCTGCTTATGGAGTAGGGATACTGCTGGGGGAGGCACCTGAAGATGTACTAACGCAACTTTCGGATGTGCAGCCAGCCAGAGGGCGCTTTGAGCAGGTGGTTTCTTCTACCGGAGTAACCGCTATTGTGGATTATGCGCATACACCGGATGCTTTGGACAATGTATTGAAAACTATTCAGAAAGTGCGCACCAAAAATGAGCAGGTGATTTGTGTGGTGGGTTGTGGCGGAGACAGAGATAAGACCAAGCGGCCTGAAATGGCGGCCATTGCCACACGCTACAGTGATAAGGTAATCCTTACTTCTGACAATCCCAGAAGCGAAGACCCTGAGCAAATCATTGAAGATATGCGTGCCGGAGTGAGCGCTGCGAATTACAAAAAAGTGTTGTCGATTACTAACCGCAAGGAAGCGATAAGAACTGCCTGTATGATGGCACAGGCAATGGATATTGTATTGGTAGCGGGGAAAGGGCACGAAACCTATCAGGAAATCAAAGGAGTAAAACATGACTTTGATGATTTCCAGGTCATAGAAGAAGTATTTAATCAAATGCAAAAGGGCAAATAGCACTGAGCTAAAAAGCCAAAAGAGACTATGCTGTATTATTTGTTCGACTATCTGAATCGTGAGTTTGACTTACCCGGAGCAGGAGTTTTCCAATTCCTCTCCTTCAGGGCAGGAATGTCTATACTTTTTTCGCTGATCATCACGATCACTTTTGGCAAACAGCTGATCAATTTGCTTCATAGAAAACAGGTAGGAGAAGAAATCAGAGACCTGGGCCTGGAAGGGCAAATGCAGAAGAAAGGAACGCCTACTATGGGAGGCCTGATCATTCTTGCTGCGATCATCATCCCTACTTTGCTTTTTGCCCGCCTGGAAAATATCTACGTCATCCTGGCCTTAATCGTTACTGTATGGATGGGGCTGGTGGGTTTCTTAGATGACTATATCAAAGTATTCAGAAAAAATAAAGAGGGTCTGGCTGGGAAGTTCAAGATTGTAGGTCAGGTAGGTGTAGGCCTGATTGTAGGATCAACACTCTTTTTCCACGAAGATGTAGTAGTGCGTGAATTTGATGAGAGTGTATTGGAAATGTTTTCTTCGTCAGATAATCCGGCTTTAGATATTCCGGAGTCTGCTTATGAGGATGTAAAAACTACAGAAACCACCATTCCATTTGTCAAAGGTAATGAAGCAGATTACGAGAATTTCATCTCCTTCATCACTTTTGGTTTAATACAAATTGATAACCGTTTTACCTGGATCATCTATCTGGCGATAGTTACCTTCATCATTACAGCGGTTTCTAATGGAGCCAACATTACCGATGGAATAGATGGTTTGGCAGCAGGCTCCTCAGCAATTATCGGACTTGCATTGGCTATCTTTATTTATGTGTCAGGTAATCTGCGCTTTTCGCAGTACCTCAACATCATGTACATACCCGATTTGGGAGAGTTGGTAATCTTTACCACAGCTTTTGTAGGAGCCTGTATCGGGTTTCTCTGGTACAATTCCTTTCCTGCACAGGTATTTATGGGAGATACAGGCAGCCTTGCCATTGGTGGAATTATAGCAGTGTTGGCACTGGCAGTAAGAAAGGAAATTTTGATCCCCCTCTTGTGTGGCATCTTTGTGATAGAAAATCTTTCTGTCATCATGCAGGTGTCTTATTTCAAGTACACCAAAAAGAAATACGGAGAAGGGAGGCGGATTTTCAGAATGTCTCCTCTGCACCATCATTATCAAAAAGGTGGATTACACGAAGCCAAAATCGTGACGCGCTTCTGGCTGGTAGGACTTATGTTAGCAATTTTAACACTGGTAACGCTTAAAATACGATAGCTATGATTAGGATACTGGCAAAGCGATACTTACACGGAGATCCGGTGATCTGGATGGTAGTTCTGCTGCTTTCGGCTGCAGGTGTGTTGGTGGTATACAGCACTACCAGTACGCTGGCGTATCGTTTACAGGGTGGCAATACCGAATACTATCTGTTCAAGCATCTTACGTTGCTGATGATCAGCCTGGTGGTGATGTATGTAGTTCATAAAGCTAATTACAGAATATTTGCCAGGGTGTCTACGCTGGCCCTCTGGCTTTCAGTACCTCTGTTGCTGTTTACCTGGATGTATGGTGATACCATCAATCAGGCTTCGCGCTGGATTACTATTCCGCTGGTCAACCAGGCATTTCAGCCTTCTGATTTGGCCAAACTGGCCCTGATTACGCACCTGGCAGGTATGCTATCCCGTCGTCAGCAGGCGATCAAAAATTTCAGAGCTACCTTAATTCCGGTGCTCTGCTGGTGTGGGGGTATTTGTGCACTGATTGCGCTATCCGATATTTCTACCGCCATTATGTTGTTTTCTACCTGCATGCTGCTCATGTTCATTGGCAGGGTACCGCTTAAGTATCTGTTTATGCTGGTGCTGGTAGGTAGCTTGTTCGGAAGTGCCGCACTCTTCCTGGGGCAGCGTGCCGAAACCGCCAGAAGCCGTCTGGAAAATTTTATTGACCGGGAAGAAGAGCCTTTCCAGGCCGTGCAATCTTATATCGCTATCGCAACTGGAGGTCTGAAGGGCAAAGGCTGGGGTAATAGCGATCAGCGCAATATTTTGCCGCATTCTTATTCGGATTTTGTATTTGCCATTATAGTAGAAGAGTATGGTTTAGTAGGAGGAGTTGTAGTGATCCTCTTGTATTTAACGCTACTTTACCGTGGTATGCAGGCCGTTTCCAAAAGCGATAGAGCTTTTGGCGGCTTGCTGTCCGCCGGGCTTAGCTTTGCCATCGTTATACAGGCGATGATCAATATGGGAGTAGCAGTTGGATTAGGACCAATTACAGGGCTGCCGCTGCCTTTGGTAAGCATGGGGGGAACATCACTTTTGTTTACCGGAATTGCCCTGGGCATTATCCTGAGTACCAGTAAGCAAAAAGAAGAAGTGGAAGAAACAAAATATCAAATGGCTTAATGCAGGCAGAAAAAAGACCATATCGCATCATCATCAGTGGAGGAGGTACCGGAGGACATATCTATCCGGCCATCGCTATTGCGCATGCGCTACAGTCTTTGCACCCGGAAACTGAAATACTTTTTGTAGGCGCCAAGGGACGTATGGAAATGCAGAAAGTGCCGGAAGCAGGCTATAAAATTATTGGCCTTTGGATAAGCGGTATTCAGCGCAAGCTGACGCTGGATAATCTGGCTTTTCCGCTGAAAGTAACTTCCAGCTTATTTCAGTCTTCGCGAATACTGTCTGACTTCCGTCCAGATGCGGTAGTGGGTGTGGGAGGTTTTGCCAGTGGACCGCTATTATACGCAGCAAGCTGGAAGAATATTCCATCACTTTTGCAGGAACAGAATTCTTATGCCGGACTGACCAACAAACTGCTGGCGGGTAAAGTGAAAAAAGTATGCGTGGCGCATGAAGAGATGGACAGGTTTTTTCCTAAAGAAAAAATAGTTTTTACCGGAAATCCGGTACGCAAAGATATTGTAGCCCTGGCGGCTGAAGGCCTGAACAGTAAAAAGGAAGAAGCCTTCAAATATTTTGATCTTGACCCCAACAAAAAGACCCTGCTGGTAGTAGGAGGTAGCCTGGGTGCAAGAACATTAAATGATAGCATGATTGCTGGAATCAATAAGCTGGTGGCTGAGGATGCGCAGGTGATCTGGCAGTGTGGTAAGTTTTATTATGAAGAGATGACCACCAGGCTCAATGCAATAGAGCAAAAGCAGGGCATTAAGCTGAATGAATTTTTGAGCAGGATGGACCTGGCATACGCTGCGGCAGATGTAGTCATCTCCCGGGCAGGAGCACTGGCGATATCAGAGCTGGCACTGGTAAGTAAGCCGACAGTTTTTGTGCCCTCGCCCAATGTATCGGAAGACCACCAGCGGAAGAATGCTGAGGCTTTGGTGAAACTGGATGCTGCGCTCATGGTAATGGACAAAGATGCAAAAGAGCAGATGATAGACGTGGCGCTTAAGCTTTTGAAGGATGAGCAGCAGCAGAAAGCTTTATCGGAGAATATTGTAAAACTGGCCCGGCCAAAGGCAGCCGAGCATATTGCTAAGGAAGTGATCGGTTTAATTGACTCAAAAAATTAATGGCTATGAAATTCAAAAGATGGGTCAAAATCTGTTTTTTCTCTTTGTGCGTGATGAGTATCATCGCCATGACAGAGAAGCGTCGTAGTGAAAAAGTTTGCCAGCACATCTTAATTCATGTGGACGATCGCTACGAGAACTACTTTATTGATGAGCAGGATGTGCAAATGCTGATGACCGATGCCGGAGCCGATAATGTAGTAGGAAAAAAGAATCTGGAACTGGACCTCAAGGCACTTGAGGGGCGAATAGAAATGAATAAATATGTGCACCGAGCAGAAGTGTACAGAGATGTGAAAGGTAATCTGCTGGTGTACGCTGAGCAGAACCGTCCGGTAGCCCGGGTCATGCGTAGCGACGCTCCCGACGCCTATATCAGTGACGAAGGAGAAATTCTTCCGGTGTCTGACAAATATACAGCACGGGTCATGCTGATTAGCGGAGCGTATACCGGAAAATTGCTCAGACAAAAAATTAAAGAAAGCGAGGAGGGAGCGCAGATATTTAGCCTGATAGACTTTATCCATAAGGATGAATTCTGGAAAGCACAGATCGCTCAGATGGAGATAGAGTCTAACGGAAATATTTTACTTTATCCTCAGGTGGGAAAGCAGTTAATTGAATTCGGAAAAGCCGAAAAAATATCAGAGAAATTTAATAAGTTAGCCGTTTTTTACGAGCAGGTATTACCACGTAAAGGATGGAACTACTATAACAAAGTAAACCTGAAATACCAGGACCAAATTGTGTGTGACTAATCAATAAAGCTATGCAAGAAGAAAATATTGTTGTCGGACTGGATATAGGTACAACGAAGATTTGTGCCATTGTAGGTCGCAAAAATGAATACGGAAAACTGGAAGTGCTGGGAATGGGCAAAGCGAAGTCAGAAGGTGTCCGAAGAGGCATCGTGACGAATATTGATAAGACCATCAGTGCGATTGAAAAAGCAATCAGATCTGCTGAAGAACAATCAGGCATTGAGATACATACTGTAAATGTAGGTATCGCCGGTCAGCATATCAGAAGCTCAATCCATCATGGCAGCATCACACGCAACTCACTGGATGAGGAGATTCGTATGGAAGACATTGAGCGCCTTACCAACGATATGTACCGTATCGTCACACCTCCCGGCTGCGAAATTATCCATGTGATGCCACAGCACTACACTGTGGACTATGAGGATGGTATTGTGGATCCGGTTGGTATGTCAGGCGTTAAGCTGGAAGCGGACTTCCATATTATCACTGCGCAGACTCATGCCATCAACAATATTAACAAATGTGTGAAAAGAGCTGGTCTGGAAATAGAAAACCTGATACTGGAACCGCTGGCTTCCAGCCTGGCAGTACTGAGTGAAGAAGAAAAGAGGGCTGGTGTTTGCCTGGTAGATATCGGCGGTGGCACCACAGATATGGCAATTTTCTACGACGGTATCATTCGCCATACTGCGGTAATTCCTTTTGGTGGAGATATACTTACCCAGGATATCAAGCAGGGCTGTTCGGTAATGGAAGAGCAGGCTGAACTGCTGAAAGTAAAATTTGGTAAAGCAATAGCCGAAGAGGCAAGCTTCAACGAAATTGTTTCTATTCGCGGTTTAAGAGATCGTCCGCCCAAGGAAATTTCGCTCAAGAACCTGGCTTATATTATTGAAGCTCGCATGCAGGAGATTTTTGAACTGGTACATGCAGAGATCATTTCTTCCGGTTATGAAGATAAGCTTGCCGGTGGCGTAGTAGTGACTGGCGGTGGCTCACAGCTACAGTTTGCCAAAGAACTCTGCGAACTCATGTGTGCTACGGACGCTCGTATCGGCTACCCTAATGAATATATGGGTAAAAGTAAAATTGAAACCGTAAAAAGCCCCATGTTTGCCACAGCGGTGGGCCTGGTATTATCGGGCTTCAAGGCCATTGACGAGCGTAACATGGATTACATCAGAAAGAAAAATAAAGAGATGCAGGGCAACAAGCCCCGGAAAGAAAAAGAAACTACGCAGGGCTCTATGTTTTTTCGTAAGATGCTGGAAAAAACTAAAAAAATACTTATTGACGATTTTGACGATAAAGAAAACTATTAAGGTTTTCCTTTGAATAAAAAATTAACCACGGTAATTATTTAAACTCCTTTTGACTATGGCTGACAGAAGTTATGAATTCGATCTACCCACTCAGCATAAATCCATCATCAAGGTTATTGGTGTTGGTGGCGGCGGTAGCAATGCTGTAAATCACATGTACAATCAGGGTATTAAAGATGTTGAGTTTATCATCTGCAATACCGATGCTCAGGCGCTGGAAATCAGCCCTGTACCCAACAAACTACAGATAGGCGGAGAGCTTACCCGGGGCTTGGGTGCCGGTGCTAATCCTGAAAAAGGAAAAGCCGCAGCAATAGAAAGCAAAGAAGAAATCCGTGAGCTGCTGAGCAATGATACGCGTATGCTGTTTATCACTGCCGGTATGGGAGGTGGTACTGGTACTGGGGCAGCACCCGAGATTGCCAAAGTTGCCCGTGAGCTTGGTATCCTGACCGTGGGTATTGTGACTCAGCCATTTGCCTTTGAAGGTAAAAAGAAACAGCGTGCTGCCGAAGAAGGTATTCGCGAACTGAGAAATAATTGCGATACCGTGATCGTAATTCTGAACGACAAGCTCAGAGAAGTTTATGGTAATCTGACCCTGACCAATGCATTTGCACAGGCAGATAACATATTAACTACCGCAGCCAAAAGTATTGCCGAAATCATTACGGTTCCTGGTTATATCAATGTTGATTTTGAAGATGTGAAGACAGTAATGGCTGGTTCAGGCGCAGCTGTAATGGGTTCTGCCAAGGCAGAAGGCGAACACCGTGCTATGCGTGCTGCCGAGGAAGCACTTTCTTCACCGCTGCTTGATGATAAAAATATTAAGGGAGCAAGAAAGATTCTTCTTTCTATCCGTTCAGGCGAGCAGGCTGAAATGCAGATGGACGAGCTTACCGAAATTACTGACCACATCCAGACTGAAGCGGGTGAAGAGGCAGAAGTAATATTCGGTCATGGCTTGGATGATACCCTGGGCGATGCGATTATGGTAACTGTCATTGCTACGGGCTTCAATAACGAACTGGATGATGAGGAGGCTGAAGATACCAAACGAGTTTATGACCTCGACTCCAGCCAAAGAATTAAGAAGGAGGATAAACCGGAGGCCAATCCGCCAGATAGTCCACCGCAGGATATGAGGAATACGCCTGCACCGCCTTCTCCTCCTTTTGAAATTGAGAATTTTGAGGATGAGGAAGACGAAGAGGAAACCGAACAGCAGCGCCAGCAGAAAGAAGAAGACGAACGACTGATTCGTGAAATGTCTTCCAGCAGAAGGTACCTGATGATGAAAGAAGCCTATGAGCGCAAGCTCAAGTTAAAGGGACGTAAGAGCATCAGCTCTCCTGATAACAGTGAGGATATTTTCAAGAAAGAAGATTTTTACAATGAGCCGGCTTATGTAAGAAGAAACATTCATTTGTACAGTGCACCTTCTTATAATGACCGTAATGTGTCGCGCTACTCCTTAGATGATGATGATAATATCATCGGTAACAACAAGTTTCTGCACGACAATGTAGATTAGGAAAGTATTAAAACGCTATAAGCTGATCAGCTTGCAGGCGAAGCACCTCATCGTAGACTTTGCTTGTAAGCTGATTTTCTTTTAGGTACCTATGGATCTCCCCCATTTTTACTTTAAGGGCCAACACATGAACGCCGAGATAATGTAGTACATCAGTAAAATGACTCAGCGGTATACTCGCTCCCTGCACACCGGAAGACAGCCCTACCAACGCACATTTTTTGCCCTGCAAGCCGCTGGGGTAATCCATACCATCAATGAAAGCTTTGAGTACGCCAGGGTAGGAGCCGTTATACTCAGGGATGATAAAAACAAATTTTTCGTGCTCCTTGAAAACCTGTCGGAAGCGATTAAACTGATCATTCTTTCCATTATTCTCATATAAGGCAGTAGCCGTAAAGTCGGCAGGCAGATCTACCAGATTTATGATCTGGCTTTCTACGCCTTTTTCTTGCAACACCTTTTGGTAATAGGCTGCAATGGAGGCTGAAATTGCATTTTTTCTGTTGGTACCCACAACTATCGTAATCATCGCAGTAAATCAGTATTATAAAATTAATCTACAGTTTTATACAAATTATCACGCTTTCTCATTCTAAAAGGCAACAATTACTGGAGAATAAATGAGTATGCAAAAGTATGAGGCTAAAACCGTAATAGCCACTTTACTGTTTGCAAGTAAACTCAATGAACAGTCTGAATATATGAACATAAAAATAAGTACTGTGGTAGAGCAGCCCTATCAGACAGTAATGCAGGGATTCAATGAGGAACTTTTCATGCGCCTCAATCCTCCTTTCCCCCCGGTAAAGCTATTACGTTTTGATGGGTGCAAAAAAGGAGATATAGTAGCTCTGGAACTCAATTTCATCTTTTTTAAACAGCAGTGGATAAGTAAGATTGTGGAAGATGGCTTAAACCAGGAAGAATTTTACTTTATAGATGAGGGCACTAGACTTCCTTTTTTTCTAAAATACTGGCACCACCATCACAGAATACTAAAACATCCTCAGGGAAGCCTAATCATGGATGATATTACCTTCAGGTCACCCTCTCCTTTACTGGATTTATTACTGCTGCCTGTGCTTTGGCTACAGTTTCTTTATCGTAAACCTGTTTATAAAAAAATATTCAGATCAAAAGGTAAGAAATAATGCAACTGATTGCATAGAAATTTGTCTTCTTGCATTTCTTTTGCCTAAATTGGGGCGCCCAAGTAAAAAGGACTAGGCATCAGGGTGTAAGATTTTTGAGTATACCCCCATTTATTAGGAACAAATTTTTTATGTTTACGCTAAATATAAGCTAGATCAATGATAATAGGCGTTCTTAAAGAAGAAGCTGATACCCGGGTGGCACTCACTCCGGATGTAGTGAAAAAACTAACCGACAACAACCAAGTTCTCATCGAGTCAGGCGCAGGCGATAATACTTTTATCTCCGATGCAGAGTACCAGGAAGCGGGTGCAACCATCAGCCAGCGTGATGATATTATTTCCAAAACTACTTTGTTGTTAAGTATCAGACCCCCGGCTGAAGATGTTTTAAGTAAGCTACCTCAGGGGGCTTCCGTAATTTCCTCCTTTCGTCCTTACGAAGATGCAAGCGTTCCTGAAAAGCTAAGTCAATATCCTATCAATGTGTTTAGCATGGATATGATGCCGCGTACCACACTGGCACAGGATAAAGATGTGCTTTCCTCTATGGCTTCAATGGCAGGGTATCGGGCGGTACTGGAAGCAGCAACACATCTGCCTCGCTATTTCCCTATGCTTACCACTGCAGCGGGCAGTATTCCGCCTGCAAAAGTGCTGGTGTTGGGTGCAGGGGTAGCGGGTTTGCAGGCTATTGCCACTGCCAAACGTCTGGGTTCGGTAGTTGAGGCCTTTGATACGCGTCCGGCTGTAAAGGAAGAAGTGCAAAGCTTGGGGGCCAAGTTTGTGGAGGTGGAAGGCGCCCGGGATGACAAAGCTGCCGGTGGTTATGCGGTAGAACAAACGGAAGAGTATAAGCAGAAACAGCGAGATCTGATCTTTGACCGTGCTACCAAATCGGACGTCATTATCACTACCGCCTTGTTAAGAGGAAAGAAAGCTCCCATTCTGATTACTACAGAAATGGTAGAAAAAATGAAACCGGGTAGTGTTATCGTAGACCTTGCTGCTGCTGGTGGAGGTAATTGTGAACTGACACAGAATGAAAAGACCATTGATCATAAGGGAATTACCATTATAGGGGATTCTGCGCTGGAGGCTAAAATGCCTATGCATGCCAGTCTGCTTTTTGCCAAAAACGTATTCAACTTCCTGAAGATCCTGCTGAAAGACGGAGAACTGCAATTAGACATGGAAAACCAGCTGATCAGTGGCACCTGTATTGTACAGGAAGGGAAGAATGTATATGCAGTAAAATAAAACCTGAAACTATAAGCCAAACCTTTATGGACGCACTTATTACTTTTATAAGCGAGAACCTTTTGATGATCTACATTCTGGTTTTTGCTATTTTTTTAGGAACAGAAGTAATTTCAAAAGTACCTACCGTACTTCATACACCTTTGATGTCGGGAGCAAATGCTATTAGTGGTGTAGTCATCATTGGAGCGATCATTCTAATTCGCCAGGCAGATCCTACCAATTACTTTATTCTGATTTTGGGCTTTCTGGGCATTGCGTTGGCAAGCATCAATGTAGTTGGTGGCTATGCTGTGACTGACCGCATGCTGGATATGTTTAAAAATAAAAAGAAGAAGAAGTAGCACTTGTTTCTTGCTTATCTAACGCTAGACCTAACCATACATGACAACCTCTATATACGACTTCTTATATCTCATTAGTATCATTCTTTTCATCATTGGATTGAAAAGACTGAGTAGCCCGGATACTGCTCGCAATGGTAATTTAGTAGCTGCCGCTGGTATGGGCTTGGCCATTATCATTTCTCTGGTATACCCATTGGGAGTTGAGCAAAATAACTATGGCTGGGTAGCTGGTGGTATCGTACTTGGCTCAGTGGTGGGTATCACTGCTGCCAAAAAAGTGCAGATGACCGCTATGCCCGAAATGGTGTCCCTCTTCAATGGTCTGGGAGGTGCCTGTGCTTTGCTGGTATCATTGGTAGAGTTTTACAATTATCCAGCTGGAGTTTCCTTATTGAATGGGCAGGTATTTACCACACTTTTTGCGCTCTTCATTGGTAGCATTTCTTTTACTGGAAGTTTAGTGGCATATGGTAAATTACAGGGCTTTCTGCGCGATTCGCTTACTGTCCCTTACCCGCGTGTTGTCAATGCTTTGCTACTTGTAGCTGTCATTGGCCTTATCGCATACATAATGATGATGCCCACTGCTGATTTTAACTGGGCCTTAATTCTGATGGCAGTGTCTTTGGTTTACGGTATTACCTTCGTGACACCCATTGGTGGTGGAGATATGCCGGTGGTTATATCATTGCTCAACTCTTTTACTGGAATTGGCGCGGCGCTGGCCGGATTGATTTACAATAATCAGGTGATGTTGGTAGGCGGTATTCTGGTGGGAGCTTCCGGTACTATACTCACTATTCTTATGTGTCAGGCGATGAACCGTTCTTTATTTAATGTTATCATTGGAGGATTTAGTAGTAGTGGCGGACCTGCTGGCGAAGGAAGAGAGCAAATAGTGAAAGAAGTATCTCCTAGCGATTTGGCCATAGAGCTTAAATATTCAAGTAAAGTGATGGTGGTACCAGGCTATGGTATGGCAGTAGCCCAGGCACAGCATACAGTACACGAACTTGAGAGTATGTTGGAAGAGGAAGGAGTAGATTTTAAATATGCCATCCACCCTGTTGCAGGCCGTATGCCAGGCCACATGAATGTACTTTTGGCAGAAGCAGATGTGCCTTATCCCAAACTATTGGAATTAGAAGAAGCTAACAAAGAGTTAGCGACGACAGACGTTGTGCTGGTGATTGGTGCCAATGATGTAGTGAACCCAGCTGCCAAGGACGACCCCTCCAGTCCTATCCACGGTATGCCTATTCTGGAAGTAGAAAAAGCAAAAAGTGTTATCGTGCTCAAGAGAAGTATGAGCACTGGTTACGCGGGAATTCAGAATCAGCTTTTCTTTGGTGAAAAGACACGTATGCTTTTCGGTGATGCTAAAGCTTCAATCAACAAACTTAAAGAAGAGGTAGATCAGGCATAATCTGACGCCAGAAAATCATTAAATAAGAAGTCTTGCTCGCAAATAGGGCAAGACTTTTGTTTTTCTTACATCATATAAACCTGTCATAGAGCCTTGTTAAAAGCCTTATGCGCTGAGCTACAAAAATATTTGCATTTATTTTTCACAAAGTGTTTGCAGAATCAAAAAGCTACCTTACCTTTGTCATCCCTTTCGGACGGAAAGGTTTTTTAAATGTTGAAAAACTGAGTGTTCTACCACTATTTCTAGCTAATCAAAGCTGCTCTCATCAGGAGAAAAAAATAGAAAATATTTTTCAAAAAAGTTTTGGTAATTGGGAAAGATATTCAGACCTTTGTCATCCCAATCGCGAGAAAGGGAAGGGAGAAAAA
>NZ_JBBPHP010000002.1:0-83508 GCF_038039535.1 Catalinimonas locisalis
ATCATTGCTTTTGAAATCGCTTTCTTTTACATCAACTTTGGTTACGTTTGATCTTTCATACTTTGTGTAACACCACCGATATTTTAAATCCATAAATCAATCATATACTCAAATCATGAAGTCAATCATTGTAAATTTTAAACTTTTAGCCCTCGGACTAATCATTTTTGGCGTGAGTGCCTGCTCTGGTTCACAGGAAAGCGAGTCTGATACGGCCAGCGAGCAAACCACAGATGAAGTAGGAGGGGTGAAAAAAGTAGGGAGTGTGGTAGCTGGTTATCTCAAACTCAAAGATGCTTTGGTAGCTTCTAATCCTGAAGAGGCCAAAGAGTATGCGGTAGCTACGCTGGAAGTGGTAGATGCCGTTGCCATGCCAGAGGTACAGCAGTCAGTTAAAGAAATAGCCGCCACTACCGATATTGAGGAGCAGCGCAGGGTTTTTGAAAACTTCTCAATACACCTTTATAGAAACCTGAAAGCTTCTAATGTCATAGAGCAGACACTTTATAAGCAGTACTGTCCTATGGCTTTTGATGATCAGGGAGCGTATTGGCTGAGTGCACAGGAAGAAATTCGTAATCCTTACTTTGGTGATCGTATGCTGAAATGCGGAAGAGTAGAAGAAGAACTGTCTGTTGATAACTGATCACTCTGCCGATATTTTCAATTGACCTCTCACTAATGATGAGAGGTCTTTATTCTTTTGAAAATAAACTATTTCTACATATACCAGCCTAAAGCCTAAACATGAGTCCCCATTCCACCTGTTCAGCTCTTCCGAGGTAAACCTTCAATCCACCACTTACAGCAATCTTGGGATGGACATAGATTCGTAAACTATACCTTTGAAAAAAATCTCTATACAAGTCATTGTACGGACGGTATACATAATAGCCTAATTGAGTGACGAAAGATATTTTATTGATCATCAGTTCATGCCCTCCTGTAATCGCCACACTTTTATGGTCAATGTTTTCCTCAGGTTTTCTCTGTGCAATCCAATCTTTCATAGCAATATCGTAGCAAGCATCTACCCCAAAATTTAAAGTGCTAATGTGAGAAATTGGTTTATTAATATGTATTCCCAAATTATAAGAGGGTAAAACAGAACTTCCCAAGCCTAGTTCTTTAAAACTTATACTGGGTAAGATAGTGAGGTAGGGCTTCTTTTGTACAAACTCTATTTTGTCCCATTGGTGATATGTCGTATTAGCTCTTGATTTAAGATCGTGATTAATAAAAATTCCCCCCTGAATCAAATTAATACCTGAGTTGGGCTTTTTAAAACCTCCGTTAGAATAGTGCTCAAGGTGAACAAACAATCCGCTGGAGAGAGCCTCATTAATTTTGATTTGATACTTCAGCGCAGCATTTAAGGAGAAGGATAGATGGGAGCCTAAAACTACATTTTCAGTGTTTTTTGTGCTATGGTAGGGATTGGTATGATAAGCCAAACCGATACCAACATGAGCTAAAACACTAGAGATTTCACCCCTATGCATATACAATTGCATAAAAGGCATCAAACCCAGGGATCTTCCAAGTATTGGGTTACGATAATCCTGATAGCTAAAGCTAATCCCAATATCTGGATAAGCATATAATTTTTGCCAGTGATTTTTTCCGTTTGTATGTAACATATAGCTTGCTCTAAAGCCTTGGGGGTGACTTTTGACCAGATGCCCCATACGCTCGTTATTCCTGATGATCATACCCTGATAGAGAGAAATTTCCAGAGCAGAAGTATATGGGGTATCATATTCGTTTACCGATGTTTGTGACTTAACCGGAAAAGGAAAATTTAGCAATATGACAAATACAATAAGAAAAGAAAAGGCGTATAATCTCATAACTCCCTGAAGCCTAAATCATTGATTCTGCTAATGTAGCTATTTGTTTATGAAGTTAAGATCAAGATTTCTTTACAAAATTACAATACCAATTTACTTACGTTCATCATATATTATCATGCTTTTAAGACAGGGCTGCTACTTTCAAAGAATGATATTGAAGAGGTTTTTATACTATTTGCATCAAGTGTAAAACCTCTTTACAAACCTTATAATGTTGTATTTTCAGCCTAACATTTCATTAAAATTAACAGGGCTACACCTCAGACCGAATGGATAATAATTACTATCAGGCAAAAACATGTAATATTTATAATTATAAATACTTAATATATTAGTAATATTTGTTTAACTTAATCAGGTATAATCCTCTGTATTTTTACAGCATTAAATAAAAGTATATTGAAGTTAAAAGACGTGCCATATTGTTTTTTTGAAAAAATAGAACCTCATAAAGCCATATTAATTAAGCTTTGTTTGCAGGATAGCAAGTATGAAGTTTTAACATTTTTCAGAGAGTATGAGTATCTTAATACGGATAACAGAAAACCTAATTTTTACTTATCCGATTTACAAAAATGTACTCAGGAAACCATTTTGCTCAAAGAGGTGAGTTATAATGATTTTTTGCAGGTCTTACAAAAGATGAATTTCAAAGAAAGTTCAAAAGAACGTTTTGAAGTAATAGCTTCGTTTACAGAATAGTTGATTTCATCTTTTTACCTTATTTTAAACCTTACACTAAAGGTCAGTATTCAGATTTCTTTTCCTACTTTAAGCATCAGACTTAAATTGATATCCCCATTAAGATAAGGCTGCATCATAGCTTTCAGGCCCAGTAAAAAACCATTTTTGAGACTGAACTCATTTTCTACGATGGCACTCATTCCCAGGCTAACTTTATGTTCTTCTCTATCACTGTCAATATTATCATATACATAAATTAAAGAAGCGCCAGTGCCAATTTTCAGGTTGTAAATTTTATCATTTCTGAAAGGTGATGCAAAGACATTGGCATCCAGATGTGTAAGAAAGCTTGGGTTAAATTCTCTTTCTCTGTATGTTACATGAGTTGGATCATTTGTAGGTTGAGGAACCATTCTAGAATAAAAATCTCCATAGCCTACTCCCAGTAAAATAGAATTGCTGAGAATCCTGTTCCATTTTCTGGAGACTTCTCCTTCTAATTTTCCAACCAACTTATCACCAGTGCCTAAGTTGGATGCTCCAAAGCCTAATTTGAAATCCATACTGGATTGAGCATAGGCAGTTACTGAAGTAACACTGATGAGTAGTATTATGATTATTTTTCGCATAATAGTTTTTCCTAAACTCATCAAGAATCCTTCCATGTGAAGTTCTTGTAAAAGTAAATTTGGCAAATTGAGTACTTACACTTTAGTATAGTTTTATCAGGCTGTTTTATGAAGCTTTAAATGTCAGTTCATTGACACTATCTGGAAATTTTGCTCTATCTCAATTTATGTCAAAACTACTTACTAACAGAAGCCGTACATTGTAAAAAGCAAAACCCCATAAGAAATGGCAAAAGGTATTTTATATGGAATTTCATTGTTGTTAGCCATGAGCGCATGCGTACAATCGGAAAGCAGCGCTTCAGCCAACAATGCTTCACTTACAGTGTTAGAAACAATAAACGATAATATGGAAATAGCAACTTTTGGAAACGGATGCTTCTGGTGTACAGAAGCTATATTTCAAAACTTAAATGGAGTAGAAAAAGCAGTCTCAGGATATTCTGGTGGACATGTGGAGAATCCGACGTATAAACAGGTTTGTACCGGCACTACCGGTCATGCAGAAGTAATACAGATTACCTACGATCCTTCTATCATAACTTATGATGAGCTTTTGGAGGTATTCTGGAAAACACATGATCCTACTACCCCTAACCGGCAGGGCAATGATGTGGGACCACAATACCGCTCAGCGGTTTTCTACCATAATGAAGAGCAAAAAGAGAAAGCAGAAAAGTATAAAAAGGAGTTAAACGAAGCTGGTGCTTATGACAATCCGATTGTCACTGAAATTACTGCTTTTGAGAAGTTTTATCCGGCAGAAGATTATCATCAGAATTATTATAATCTGAATGGTAGTCAGCCTTACTGCTCCTTTGTGATTCGTCCTAAGGTGGAGAAATTTGAAAAAGTCTTTAAAGACAAACTCAAGAAAGTAAATAATTAGAATTGAGTAGTAGAAAAAGCAAAAGCCACTGGCTAATCTTAGTCAGTGGCTTTTTTATTGTTGAACAAAGTTAATCTTAATCTATTCAGGTACTTCTTCAGCCATCAGGCGGATACGAATACCGTCCATCTCTTCTGTGATGGGCATCTGACAGGCCAGCCGACTACTATCACTGACCACCGGAAGGGTATCCAGCATATCCATTTCGGCATCATTGGCTTCTTCGTTGTAAGTATTGTCCAGTACTTCAATATGACAAGAAGCACAAAGCGCCATACCCCCACAAGTAGCAGCAACCGGGTAATCGGATGCTTTAAGAATTTCCATTAGGCTCAATGCCATATCAGTGGGGGCTTCAATAGTATTAAATTTTCCCTCAGCTTCTTCAATGTGAATTTTGATATCCATATTTTAAAAACTTTGAATTCCGTTTACTGTAGTATATTTCAGACTGGCTTTCTTACCTCCACTAACTACTCTGTAAGCACTTTGTGCCATGAGGGCAGCTTCGTGGAAACCACTTAATATTAGTTTTAGCTTACCCGGATATTGGTTGATATCACCGATAGCGTAAACGCCAGGTACATTAGTAGAATAATCTTCTAAGTTAACATTGATGGCATTACGATCCAGGTTAAGTTTCCAGTTGGCGATAGGTCCCAACTTAGGGCTTAGCCCAAAAAGTGGAACAAAGTAATCACTGGCTACCAGTTCGGCTTTACCTTCTTTGTCTGTGATCAGACACTCTTTAAGGACTCCATTACCATTAAGCGCAGTGACCTGGCTGTTCAGTTTCAGATTAAGCTTACCTTCTTCTGCCAGTTTCAACACTTTCTCAGCGGAGTCGGGAGCACCTCTAAAGCTGCTGCCACGGTGGACAAGCGTCAGTTCCTCCACCAGGTCAGCCAGATAGATCGTCCAGTCCAGCGCAGAGTCTCCTCCACCGGCGACTACTACTTTTTTATTGGTATATTTTTCAGGATTACGTACCATGTAGTCAATACCTTTTCCCTCATAGTTCTCCAGGTTTTCCAGAGCGGGCTTACGAGGTTCAAAACAACCTAAACCTCCGGCAATCACAACTGCTTTGGCATGACATTGTGTACCTTCATTGGTTTCCAGGATAAATGACTCATCTTCCTGTCTCTCAATTTTTTCTACCTTCTCTCCGAGCGTGAAGGTAGGATTAAAAGGTTCTATCTGCTTTGCCAGATTATCTACCAGCTCCTGAGCTAACACCACCGGGTATCCGGGTATATCATAGATCGGCTTCTTAGGGTAAATTTCGGATAACTGACCACCAATCTGAGGTAAGACGTCCATCACATGACATCGCATTTTGAGCAATCCAGCTTCAAAGACGGCAAATAAACCAACAGGTCCGGCTCCAATAATGCAAAGGTCTGTGTGTATCATATTTTTAAGTTTTTATGAGTAAACGAAGTAAGCAATAAAATAGTTGTTATACTAATTATTTGTATACGACTTAATTACATAAATTTTTTTAAGGCTTTAAGTTATCGTAGATAGTATTCAATATTCTGACAAACTGTTTAAAGTCATCTCCAGTAAGATGTTGCCAGGCGTGCATACGAATTTTTCTTACCTCGGGTAGCATTTTAGCTACCGTTTCCTGACCTAATGCTGTTAAACATACATTGACTCTTCGCCTGTCTGTTTCATCATGCTGCCGTAGAATGAGCTCCTTCTGACTTAATAAATCAAGAATCCTGGTAAGGGTAGGGGTATCTTTATGAATCAGCTGAGCGAGACCCACCTGGTTCAATTCCTTGTGCTCTGCCAGTATTTTGAGTACTGCCCACTGGTCAACTGTAACCTCAAAGCCTAAAGCTCTAAACTGCTGTTTAGCATACTGCTTTATCTTCTTATTGGTCTTCTCCAAGAGAAAAGAGTAGTTGCTGTAAATGTCATCTTCGGGTATAGCCATAGCGGCTAAAATAGACTTTTGAGCTGACTAAATAAAATGTGGGGAATATTTGGGGAATTTACTCCCCGGTACACGGGGAATATGTTAGACAGTAGTGTGGAAAATAAGATGATTCTATACCCTCATCCATACTGGCATGGTATTGTTACTTGTATCTGTGTATTCGATTATTTTTTAAACTAAGATTGATATAAATTTTTTAAACTTTACGTGGGGTTACATAAGCGTGAGGGCTGTACTACAGCCCTTTTGCTTTTTGTACCTATTATAGAAAACACGATTTACCCATCATTGTTTTTCCATTCCTTTTTTTATTTTCTTGTCTACGGTATCTTGTTCTTTTGCACTGGTAGGTTCGAGGGGTTCCTGTTCTTCTGTTTCAGTAGGCTGGTAACTTAATGAAAAATAAACAGGAAAATGGTCTGAACCTATATAAGGTAATACCTCTAAAGCATTAAGTTGGAAAGCTTCGGTATGAAACACATGGTCCAGTGACCAACGCATCATAGGTAATTCTGCATTAAAAGTATTATAAAAGCCTCTGCCAATCCGGGGATCAAGCATCTGGCTTGATTTGAGGAACAGACGGGTGGTATAAGACCAGGCCACATCATTGAGGTCACCCATCAGGATAGCAGGTTCCTTGTTTTTCTTTACCAACTCTCCGGCAAGCAAAAGCTCAGCATCTCTCTTGGTACTGCTTTCGCTTTCGGGAGGTACTGGCGGCTTGGGGTGTAGACAGTAAAGCCTTACAAGATGGCCGGAGCGTAGTTTGGCATAAGCATGAATAGAAGGTATGCTGTCTTCCATCATATATCTGACCTCCGTATCTTCAAGTGACAGTTGAGAGTACAAGATCATACCGTAGGTATTGTCTAGCGGTTTGCTTACGATATGGGGATAATCGTTCTTTAAAGTATCCATCTTATCAGCCCACCACTCATCAGTTTCCAGTAGCAGCACCATGTCAGGATTTTTCTGCTCAATGAGTTTGAGCAGCGTCTGATACTCCTGGTTTTTCATATATACATTGGAAACAATAGCGCTGAGATTGGTAGTTGTATCCTGACCCTGGGCTAAATCCGTTTGTATCCCGGAAAAGATAGTGTAGGGAAATATGCGAAAAACCTGGTAGAAAAAAGATGCGCTCAGCAGGATAACCATGATCATATTCAGACCTTTGGGAAACCAGAAAAAAAAGAGCCACAAAACGATCAATAAGATAATGATTATACTGATCTGGATTCTTGGGAACACAAATATTTGTACCCACCATGTATCCATCGGAAGCAGGGGAAGTAATGTTCCAATGATAGAGAATACACTTAAGGCAATCAGAATCGCTTTAAAGATTCGCATGGATAAAAAGTACTAATGATCAGGTTAAAAAATATGAATGTATCTAGGTGATAAATGCCATACAGCCATCAATTGTTTGACTTCTGTGTAAAATTATAGCAGCTGCTTTTAAATTAATAGGAATAACCCTTTCAAGAAAGAATGAAGTCCCGGACAAACTCTTCAAATTTATTCGGGACTTATAAACAAGATGATGCTTATCAAATACTAAGGACGTACCGGAGTGCCATCGGGCTTTCTTAATTGCGTCCAGTTGTAATCAAATTTGTCAGGGAATGGATATTTGAGCGCCAGCTCTTCATTTACATCTACTCCCAGCCCGGGTACTTCATTGATGTGCATATATCCATTCTTCATCTCCGGGCTGCCGGGGAAGATCTCCCTGAGCAAATCAGAGAAATTAACTGACTCCTGTATACCGAAGTTCCACACGGCCAGATCAATATGGGCGTTGGCAGCGTGACCTACCGGAGAGACATCCCCCGGACCATGCCAGGCCGTTTTAACATTAAACCATTCACCCAGTCTGGCCACTTTCATGGCCGGCGTAATCCCACCAATTTGAGATATATGAATCCTGATATAATCTATCAGACGGTCCTTCATAATGTCTACCCACTCATGCTGATTATTGAAAAGTTCGCCCATCGCGATAGGCACGGTGGTATGGTTGCGTAGGGTTTCAAAGTAGCCGATATTCTCCGGTGAAAAAGGGTCTTCAATGAAGAAAGGCCGGTACTCTTCTAATTGCTCTATCATGCGAATCGCCTCCATAGGTTGTACCCGCTCATGGATATCGTGCAGTAGTTCTACCACTTCACCACAGCTTTTGCGCACTTCAGCAAACATATCTACCACACTCTTGGTATAGGCCAGGGTATTCATCACATTATCTTCAGGAGTACCAAAACCGGCCGCTTTAAAGTCGGGTTGCTGATCCCTGTTAGCCCCTTCTCCATAGCCGCCTAATAGCTGTGCCGCCCCGTAGCCCCCCATTTGAATCCGCACATGGCGGAAGCCCTGGTCAATATAACTTTGTACACTTTCGGCTACCTCCTGGGGGCTACTGCCGCTGGCGTGGGCATAACAGTCTACCGCAAAGCGTAGCTTTCCGCCCAGCAACTGGTACACCGGCATACCGGCTCTTTTGCCTTTGATATCCCAGAGGGCCTGATCCAGTCCGCTCAGGGCATTGTTAAGCACCGGGCCATTGCGCCAGTAGGAGCTTACATAGGCCGTCTGCCAGATGTCTTCAATGTTGTCTACGTCTTTGCCCTGGCAGAAGTCGTTCAGGTAGTCATCCACTGCCGAGACCACCGCATGGCCTCGCTGCCTGAAGGTGGCGCAGCCTACACCGTAGAGGCCGGGTTCGGAGGTTTCTACCTTGACTACGATCAGTTCAATACCGTGAGGGCAGGTAGGTATTGCTTTTACTTTGGTGATCTTAACGGGAGGCAAGCCGTTTTTGTAGTTAGGCGTAGCTTGTACTGTGGCAGTGGGTAGTGCAGTTCCCATCAGCCCTGCGGACAGTCCCATGCCCATGTTCTTGAGCAGATTTCTTCGGTTCATGTAGTAGTAGGTTATTGTCAGAAAAACGTTTCCCTGTAAGTTAAAGAAAAATGGGGAAATCTCAGGGCAGGAAAAGATGAGCTGTTTGTATTCCCATTAAAGGGTAAAAGCTTAATGGGATTGATTATTATAATCAAGTGAAAATACAGTTTGCATATACTTTATTATTTGCTGAATTATTTAAAATTGCAAGAGTTTACTGCTGGTAGACTGGAGATTCAAAGGCCGCGACGGCAGATTTGATGTTCATTCATTGTCGGTTAAAGGCCACGACAGCGGACGCGGACCTGAAACAAGACCGTTTACGCGCTGCGCCTGGGGATTTCGTGCCAAACCGAAGTCGGTTAAGGGCTGCGGCGGCGGTCGTGGGGGTAAAACGAAGTCGTTTATGCTCCGCGCCTGGGAATTTCATGTTCAAACGATGTCGTTTACAGGTGGCGACTATGGTCGTGCGTAAGAAACGTGTATGGTTTTGCATTGCGCCCAAAGTTTTCATGCTTATCCGATTTTTGCATAGGTTGCAGTAATGGATTAGGTAGTATGTGAACCAATATTGAAAGTTGAGAGAAGAGCGTTATTAACGTATAGAACTCATCCTGGAGGTATTCCGGTGTGGAGTACTTATCCGCATTCAAAGTCTTTGGTTACAAGGGTGTAGAAGATTCCTCTTTTTTTTGGAAGATGGGTGCTACGGAACGCAGGTTTCGTATAGTTAACGCCTAAAATTACGCTTACCGGGTCTTCCCAACTGGGTCTTCCTGACTGGGTCTTCCTGACCGGGTTTTGTCTGGCGACCTCAAGATTACTCATATTCATTAGGATAGTCTAGCATAAAGGCCTAATGGAATGCGCAGGGTTGGGAATAACTTATTCTTACTATTGACCTTACTTTACCGTCAACTGAATGTCTTCAAAAGTTACTTTGCCTTCTGTTCCTGCCATGAGGCGGAGGAATAAAACGATGAAAGTAGTTTTTCTGCTGTAGCAGGGGATGGTGAGTTCTTCTATATAGTCATTTAATTGCCCCGCAACCGGAGCATCCGTGGTAGTCAGATATAGATATTCTTCACTCTGTGCTCCGTTTCTACCTGCCGGAGCATGGAAGGCCCTGATAGAAATAGCTGCACCCGTTCCGATGAGCTGCTCGGAATTCATCTTTACGCTTAGTGTAACATCTGTACATTCGGGAATATTGGGATTGTCAATCCTCCTGAACCATCTGCCACTTTCGTCCGTAGTGCTTCCCGAACTTAGCTCAAGGGTAATTGCTTCTCCTTCCAGATTGTCTGTCGCACTACTTGTTCCTATATAATTTCCGTCCTGAGCATCAAATACCCAGGAGGTATCCGCTGCTGTATACTGATAAAAAACACTATCATTCACCCAGTCTCTTTCATAATCAATGCATTGATCCAGAGCAGCCATCCTATCAATGAGTTCACTGATATAGTAATCCTTCTTTTCCTCTTCTGTTTCATCATAAATTCCCCAGACATTGGTAGTAGAATTCATGAGGGAGAGGGGAGAACCATCACAGAGTCTGCTTTCATCATGTCCGCGATTAAAAAAAGCATGCCCTATCTCGTGAAAGAAGAAGTTCTCTCTTTCAGTCTCGCTACGTGCTTCCCAATTACAAGAAGCTGAGGTTGAGATCTCAATTCTTCTTATGCCGGTACCTCTGTAGTTTGAATATCCATAGCCACAGTAAGTTTGTCCTCCTACTTTCAGCTCATCCATATAGGCTGTTTCTACACCGGATAAGTCAAAATCATAGCCCCTCAGGCGGGCTTCTTCTTCAAAGCGTTCAAGATAGGTATCAAGGTCAGGTAAGGAAGGTTCTTCACTATCTTCCTGACAAGCCAGCATGAGCAGGCTTAAAAGAGAGAAAATGCATATTACTGTATTACTGTGCGTGTACCAGGACCTGGTGGAGAGGCTTTGTGGCCAGAGGTTTATCAACTTACCCATAGGTTGCTTTAGTATGTTTGCAGGAAGCTTGTTTTCATAATATACCTTTATTTGAAAAGCTTAACAAACCATAAAGCAGGATTGGGTATAAAGACCCTACCACTTTACATTTCCCGGTACTTGCTAATGCAAAAGAAATGACGTGCCAGCATTACCTATTTCCCCAACATTGGAAAAAGCTGCCTGATCATGGCCTCAGTGGGTTGGGTACCGTACTCACAGACTTCAAATGCTTCAGCATGGCTTACCTGCTCGGCTCTTTCCTTTCCGTACCAGCGTACCAATGCTTTTCGCATGCTGGGCGTAATTCTGGTGGTACGAGATGCCTTCAGCCAGGCCTCACGCTGTGCCGGATCATCAGGAACTTCCTGTCGGCCATAAATCCAGGGTAGCCATTCATAAAACTGTGACTCATGGGCATCCAGGGCATGAACCTTCTGGTCAAACACCTCATCTATTGCCACGACGATGTCCGGCTGAAAGGGGTAGGGCTTATCAAATCCATCCTGTAAGTACATGAATACCGGGTTCTTTTCCAGAGGAGGCGTATCCGGACAGATGTTAGGCACAGTTACCATAAAGGCGGCATCCTGCACCAGCACGCCAGTATAGCGGTGGTCAGGGTGGTAGTCATTGGTACGGTGGGAGATCACCAGGTCGGCATCCCACTTTCTGATCTCCCGGATGATCTGCTTACGTACATCCAGGCTGGGTACCAGTTCCCCATCATGATTGTCCAGGACTACATAAGCGTCTATATCCATGCGCTTGGCCGATTCACGGGCTTCCTGCATACGTCGGATAGCCAGCGCGCCACCACCTTCGGTCTGGTGACCGGCATCGCCATTAGTAACAGCTACAAACTTTACGTCATGCCCCATCTTGGCCCAGAGAATGGCAGTACCTCCCGCTTTGATATCGGCATCATCGGGGTGTCCACCGATCACTACCACACGTAGTATATCAGATTGCGCCCATAGCTGACTTGTAGAGCAGATGAAGAGTAGATAGATTAAGGAAACTAGCTTTTGCATGTTATTATAAGGTTGAACATTTAAATATAAAGGCTTTGACACAATTTACTAGTGAATAAGTTATATTGTGTAGATGTTCATTAAGAAAAACCTTAAGAGATGTATATGAGGTGTCTTTGCGTTCTAATCTTTTTATATTGCTTAAGTATTATGAAAGTATTTGCACAGGCAGAGTGGGATTTATTATTTAAAGGGGATTATGATGAGGCGATAGAAGCTTATAATTACCACTTTCAGAATAAAGAATACAAGAAAGCGCTCCCATATTTGGAGTGGATGCTTAGCGAACATCCGGATGCCAATGCTGCGCAGTATACGATGGGTATTGAATTGTATGAAAAGCTAGCAGAAGAAGAAACAAATACTGAAAAAGCTTTTGGCTACGTGCAGTCAGCTCTTAATCTATACGATCAGCGGCTTGAATATTTTGGAGATACGATAAACACACTCAACAGAAAGTTTAATACTGCCTTTAAGCTCCTATATAAAGATAGTAGCAGATATGAATATCTTTACTCATTAAATAATGATGTTTTGGAACGTACAGAGATGCAGTATGCTTATTACAACTTTATGCCCTATGCAATCATCCTTCAGAGTCTAAGCAAAAATGAGGATGTTTTGAAAATTGAAGAAGTCCAAGCTGAACTGCAAAAGTTAGCTAATATTACTGCTTATCATTCACTGTCAAAAGAGAATACTCCTTACGAGAGAGCTTTTCAAAAAGTAAAAATGATACTTAAAGAAGCACAACTACATTAATCATTCGTCATTATTCACCAATCATTCCTCATCCATCATTCGTTAAAACTCATACTGATCCAGAAAGGCTTTGATCTCATGCTGGGTAGGTGCTGAGGGTTGCGCGCCCAGCTTGGTAGTAGATAGGGCAGCTGCGGCATTAGCATATTTGATAGCCTCTGCTAACTTCTTGTTCTGCACAAGTTGGGAGGCCAGCACACCACAAAACACATCTCCGGCAGCGGTAGTATCCACCGGCTTCACCGGATAAGCTTCCACCATCTTTTGTTCTCTTTTGGTCATGTAGAAGACCCCACGGGAGCCCAGGGTGATGACGACCATTTCCGGCCCCATTTCCAGCAGTCTTTTAGCTGCTTCTGTTACCTGCTCGGGCGTTTCTACCGGCAGGCCACTGATCATTGCCGCCTCAGTTTCATTAACAGTCAGGTTGAAAAGCGGTTTCAGGTGTTTTCTTTCCAGAGGACGGGCGGGGGCAGGATTGAGCATAACCTTTTTACCCAGGCTGGCCGCCAGATCAATGACGTATTCTACCGTTTCAAAAGGAATTTCCAGTTGGAGAAGGATAAGCTCCGCCCTGGATAGCAGTATTCTGCATTCGTCAATGTAAGCCGGACTTAGTTTATAATTGGCTCCGGGAGCTACGGCAATGCTGTTTTCTCCCTGCTGGTCTACCCAGATCAGGGCAGTGCCGGTAGGGGTGTTTTTATTCTCTAGTATGTAATCGGTATTGATGCCGCTACGTTTAAAATCCTGTAGCATATTTTGTCCAAAAGCGTCATCCCCCAGGGAAGAAATGAAGCTTACTTCAGCTCCTGCCCGGGCAGCAGCTACTGCCTGATTGGCTCCCTTGCCTCCGTGTGCCTGGCTGAACTCGGCGTCTCCTACCGTTTCCCCCGGTTTAGGCAGGTGACTGAGTTTGGCAATTAAATCTATGTTGGAACTGCCGACTACGACAACTTGCTTGCCCATATAATTTCATCTTTAGGTTGTGAGATGGTAGCAAAATAAGAAAATCGTATCAATCATTTAGTCCATTCGTGAGTTTATTGCTTAATTGCATGTCATGTCAGAAGTATTGCAGGGAAATATAGCCACATACATCCTCAAGCAGTCGGGAGTATTGCTGCTGGGGGTACTGCTGATGGCTTCTTTCATGCTGATAGATGTATACTTTATCAGTCAGCTGGGAAGTGAGGCACTAACGGCCATCAGTTATGCCACTCCGGTCATGACTTTGCTGGTGAGTATGCTGCTTGGAGTAGGAGCAGGCATGGTAGTGGTGGTGTCCAATGCGGTTGGAAGAAACAAAGCCGATCAGCTACATTCACTAATCATCAGTTGTTTGACCTTTGCGCTTAGCTTTGGGTTATTGATGTGGGGCGTACTTGTCTTAGGGGATCGCTTTCTTTTTGAGCAATTAGGAGCTAGAAAAGAAGTACTCACACTGCTATTGGAGTATTTTGAGGTACTGATTCCCGGTATGTTTTTCCTATGCCTGCTTGTAGCCGTAACCAGCCTCGCCCGCGCCCTGGGTAATCATAAACTGCTGACCTATACCATGCTGCTGCTGGTTTCCATCAATGCCCTGCTTGATCCACTGTTGATTTTTGGTTATCTGGGTTTTCCTGAACTGGGTATTGCCGGAGCGGCCTGGGCTACCAGCATTGCGATCTTTATTAGTATGTGGCTTCCACTTCCTTACCTGTGGAAGACTCTGAAAGTAGATAATAACATCAACTGGAAGAAGGTACAGGCTTTTCGCTGGAGGCCAGTAGTGGTCATGGCTTTTCCTATCGCGCTTACCAATGTTATGGTGCCCCTGGGCAATACACTTTTTGTCAAATTACTGAGCCATTTCGGGAATGCGGCAGTGTCAGCTTATGGCGCTGGCTCACGGATAGATATGCTGGTGGTGCTTTCATTTACCTCCTTAACAGCGGTGCTGGCTCCCTTTATCGGGCAGAACCTGGGTGCGGAAAAGACACAAAGAGCTCATAAGGGCTTGCAATACGGTATTACCTATGCTTTTGTGCTGGGCCTGATCGCAGCCGGGCTCATTAGCCTTTTTAAAGAGAATATCAGTAATATTTTCGCTACTGACCCTGCTACCTTCAGGGCATTGAATAATTACCTGGCTATAGTTCCCTGGGGCTATGCAGTCAATGGCTTTGTCATGATCAGCCTGACGGTACTCAATGTTTATCAGCGTCCTTGGTGGGCTACTGCGTTGGGGTTAAGCCATTTGTTTATATTTTACCTGCCCATTGCTTATGCCGCGGTATTAATGGATAGCTTTGATGCTATCCTTTCTGCCTATCCGGTATCCCATTTACTGGCTACCATATTGTCCTACATTCTGGTCAACAAAGTGAGCGCAGTTAAAATGTTGGAGGTAGAAGTTTCCGGGTAAAGGTATTTAATGTATTTTGGTGAACTTTCTGTCTAATAATTGTTTAAGATAAACCGCTCGTGCTTCAACCTTGGAAGCACCTCATTGTAGAGTTGAAGATCTATATGATACATAAATTAGTAAGACAAGCTGAGACTAAATTACCTACTAGCTTTGGTACTTTTAAAATGATTGGATACGCCGGAGAAGCAGACAACCCAATGCCTCACCTGGCAATGGTGAGCGAACAAACGGATTTTACTAAGCCTGTCTTGGTGCGCATACATTCTGAATGCATGACAGGAGATGTTTTTAGTTCCCTCCGCTGCGACTGTGGTGAGCAACTGGATCAGTCTATGAAGATGACTGGTAAAGATGGAGGCGTAGTAATTTACCTGAGGCAGGAGGGCCGAGGTATTGGCCTGATCAATAAGATGAAAGCCTATAACCTGCAGGATCAGGGGTTGAATACTGCTGAAGCCAATGTGCATCTGGGCTTTGAGATAGACGAAAGAGACTACAGCATCGCTATTGAAATTTTAAGGGATCTGCAGATTACCTCGGTGCTGCTTATGACTAACAATCCTGATAAGCTGGAAAGCCTCAAAAAGTCTGGAGTAGAAGTGCTGGGTAGAGTGCCTATTGAGATCAAACCTCATGAGGAGAACCTGGACTACTTGCAAACCAAACAAAATCTTATGGGACACCTTTTAGATATAAGCAAGTAAGTTTAAAGTTGAAGGTTAAAGGTTGAAAGTATGTCCATCTTCAACCTTTAACTTTTAGCCTCCAACCTTTAACTTTATATGGAAATAGACGACTATTGGTCAGGTTTACTTTTACTTTCTGAAGCCATCAAAAATTCAGAAGAAACTATTGACTATTGCTTTTTGCAAGTAGGTGCAGAGCCGGAAGTAAGAATTAATCATCTTCCGGTACCGGTCAAAGGAAGCTTGCTCCTCATGGTTATCACCAATCCTGAACTGGAAATCACTCACGAACAGGCCAATATATTTAGGCTGAATGCCTATTCCGTACATTTGGTCCAGAATATGAGCCTGCCAGATGGTATTCTTGATTTCATCAAAGCCTATTTGCCTTACTGCTTTTTGTCTTTACGAGCGAGGCAGATGCAACGCGCGGTTGCCATCACGCATTTTGCACAGAGTCTGGATGGTAAGATCGCGACGCAGAATGGCGACTCTAAGTGGATTGGTAATCAGGAGAACCTGACCCATGCTCACCGGATGCGAGCCCTGAGCGACAGTATACTGATAGGCGCCAACACATTGAATTATGATCAGCCAGCCCTAACAGTGAGGTTGGTAGAAGGTAAGAACCCCCAAAGAATCGTTATTTGCTCGTCGGATGCTGATTACAGCAGCTTACAAAAACATTGTGAGGATGATGTGATCATCGTAGGTACCTGTGAAGACCCTCAGATTCCTCAAACCGAATATTTCCCTTTTACGCCCAATGCCAATGGCCGGGTAGACTGTCATGAGTTACTTCGCTTTCTTTTTCAGCGGGGGATCTACTCTGTCTACATAGAAGGAGGGGCTACGACTACCTCCGGCTTTATGGAAGAGCGGGCTACTGATATCGTACAGCTTCATATCTCTCCTATGATTTTTGGCTCAGGAATCAACAGCTTTAATCTACCTCAGATCTCTCAGGTTGAGGAAGCCATACATTTTGATAGCTTCTTTTTCCGTCCTATGGGCGATACCTTCATGTTTGTAGGAGCGATGAATATCCCACAACATGGATAAGTCCCACTTGGATAAGTCCCGCTCTCTTTGGCATATCTCTACTGACCAGTCTGTAATTAAAGAATCAGAACACATTTCCGATGAAGCTGAATGTGTGGTAAAAAGTCGGTATAGCCTCATCAGTACCGGAACGGAACGGCTGGTAGCTCGTGGAAAAGTACCGGTGAGTTTGCAGGAGCATATGCAGGTACCCTATATGGAAGGCGACTTTAGCTTACCGATCAAATATGGATATTCTCTGGTAGGTAAAGTAGTGGAAGGACCTACCGAATTGAATGATAAGATGGTACATTTACTGCATCCACATCAGGATATTTGTCACGTAAAAGCCGCTGATCTGAGCATTGTTCCTTTTGATATTCCGGCTGCACGGGCTACACTAGCCAGCAATATGGAAACCGCACTCAATGCAGTCTGGGACTCTGAAGTAAGCATAGGTGACAGGGTGCTGCTGGTAGGGTTTGGCATCATTGGTTCACTTACCGCCAGCCTGTTAAGAGCTATTCCGGGCGTTGAATTATCTGTTTATGATACAAACCAACAAAGATGTGAGATGGCAGCGCAGATGGGTTTTCATGTTGTAGATAATTTCCAGCCTTACGATCTGGCTTTTCATTGCAGTGGAAGCGGTGAAGGATTACAGCTGTGTATTGATCAGATAGGTAAGGAAGGAAAAGTGATAGAAATGAGCTGGTATGGTGAGCAGGAGGTCAGCCTGCAATTGGGTAGAAGTTTTCATTATCAGCGTAAACAAATTATCAGTTCGCAGGTATCCCATATACCTGTTAAAAAACAGCACCGCTGGGATTATCAAAGGCGCAAAGCAGTAGTGATGGAGTTGCTTAAGAATCCTGAATATGATCAGTATATTGGAGCTAGTGTAGCATTTGACAAAGCCCCTGAGCTGTTTAATAAAATAAGAAAAGGTGAACTCAGCGCCTTAAGCTGGGTCATTGATTATACTTAATTTTTTGGAACTACCAGAGATACCTTTTTTACATAACATCTTTAAACTTTTAACCTTAAACTTCAAACTCACTCATGTACACTGTCACGATCCGCGACCATATGATGATTGCCCACTCGTTACCTTCCCAAGCTTTTGGTCCTGCCCAGAATTTGCATGGAGCCACTTATGTGGTGGACGCTGAATTTAAAACCGCCCAGCTTGATGAGAACAACATTGTAATTGACATAGATATTGCCACTAAGAAGTTGCAAAAGGCTTTAGAACCACTGAAATACCAGAATCTGGACGAACTTCCGCAGTTTCAAGGGAAGCTGACCACTACCGAATTTTTGGCAAAGTATATTCATGAAGTAATCAGCCGGGAAATCAAAGATAGCTTTCAGGGTAGTCTTAAAATCACGCTGGGAGAATCGCATGTGGCCTGGGCGGCTTATGAGGGAGAAGTAGCCTAAGTTTTTTTACATCATGGCCGAGCCTGGACCTTTACCCGAAACGTTGCATTTTGTGCTGCCGGATGACAGACATTTGCCCTCGGGTGGTAACGTCTATAATGAGCAGTTGATAGCAGCACTCAGGAGGCTGGGGCAGGGTGTAGAAATTATTAATTTTTCCAGCTTTCGGGAAGCTATTCAGGAGGATAAAGCTGGCATTTATGGAGTTGACAGCCTTTTTGTAAATGATATGAAAAGCCTGGTGGGTAGTAAAACGCAGCAGGCTTTTTCGTTTTTCATACTGCACCATTTGCAAAGTCTGTATCCACCTGCTGGCGTTGATGCCCAGCAGTATTATGAAATGCATGAAAAGGAGGTACTCAATTTCTTCCAGGCTTTTCTTTTAACGAGTGAATTCTCTAAAATCTATTTGCAAGAGAAAGACATCAAAGTTCCTATGATGGTGGTAGAACCTGCTTTAAGTTTTTCGGCTCAGCATACTCAAGCATGCAACTTTCCTCTCAAAGCATTGATGGTAGCCAATGTGGTAGAGCGTAAAGGAATTCTTGCCTTTCTACAGGCTTTAGGCCAGCAGACGCAAAAGAATGACAAATTTATAATTAACATCATTGGCAGAACAGATATGGAAACTGCTTATTATGAAGCCTGCCAGGATGCTTTGGGAACTTCCCAGCTTAGAGGTAAAGTTAAGTTTTTGGGAGAGATGAGGCATGAAAATACATTGAAGCAGTATGCTCAACATCATTTGTTCATTTCGGCTGCACAGATGGAAACTTTTGGGATGGCTATACAGGAAGCTAAATCTTATGGTTTACCCCTTTTACTCTGCAAAGGAGGGAACGCAGAGCAACATTTGACAAAAGGAGCAGGTATGCTTAGCCCAAATATTTTCAAATTAGCCGGAAATTTCATAGAATTATGTAGGAATGAAGCGCGAATGCGAGAATTATGGCAATCAGCTAAAGCTGAAATAAATACACAAAAGGTGTATACCTGGGATCAGGCAGCGGCTGATTTTTTAATGTTGTTTAAAGATTTTTATACCTAAAGCTATGCATATCAATTATGACGACCCCATTATGTGGCTTGACCATCGCTATGCATGTGATGCCGAAGCAAGGAATGCTAATATTGAAAAGAAATTCCTGGAATTTTTTAGCGAAAAAGATACTCTTTCTATCGTAGATGCCGGCTGTGGTACCGGATCAAACTTTCAATATTACTTTGAAAAGCTACCTAATCATCAGGAGTGGGTATTTCTAGATTGTGAAAATAGCCTGCTGGAAGCCTGTAGAGCTAAACTCCATAATTTTGCTAAAAAGAATCACTATCAGTATAAAGAACAAAACGGTTCCATCAGCATCAAAGCGGGTAGAAAGCAAGCCAATATTCGTACTGTTGACGGAGAACTTGCTGAAGTAGAAAAGCACACTGACCTTAAGGAAACAAACGTCATCACCGCCAATGCACTGTTTGACCTGCTCAGTTACGATCAGTTTGATACGTTTGCCTGCAAATTATCGGCTTATAATGTATGCCTGATGGCTACGCTCAACTATTACGAAACTTCTTTTCTGCCATTCTCGGAAGATGACGGACGCTTTGTCCGGTATTTTCATACCCATATGACACGTCCTCAGAAGTTTGGTGCGGCAATGGGACCCAACTGTACTGAAGAAATGCTGGATTTGCTGACCGAACATCAGATGATGATAGAGCAGGAGGGGAGTCAGTGGCATCTGAAAAGATATGATACTACCATGCATCATTACCTGCTGCATTTTTTTGAGCATGCAGTGCGTGATTTGAACCTCAGTGATACCGAAGTCACGGAACTGGAGGTCTGGCTGGAGAATAAGAAAAAGATGTCACAAGATCACAAACTGGAGATCATTGTAGACCATAGCGATATATTTGCTTATCCCTGATGGCGATTTTTTTTCAGCATGAGGTAAATATCTTTCATAAAGGAATATGCTAACATGGTAGTGGCGAAAAGCATCGCGGCAGTATAAAAGGGGCGGGGGAGTACAAAACAGCCCATGATGGTGCCCATGAACCACATTCCTATAAACCGGCGGCGATAGGACTTACTCAAACTGATATTTTCTATGTTGAAAAGGAATAAGATCAGAACAAAAGCATAGCGCATCAGGCCGGGAATCAATACCCAGGATCCGGCGAGTCCTTGTTTCATCAGAATGATACAGAAGGCCAGTACAAAAAAGGCATCAGTCTCTTTATCAAAGAAATCTCCAAATTCAGAAACTGTGTTATACTTTCGGGCAAAATAACCATCCAGCCCATCAGCGATTAAAATCAGGATGCCCAACACGAAAAAGGCAATAGGCGGAAGACTGGCCTGAAAAAATAGTAACAGCAGAATACCGATAACCCGTGCAGCCGTGATGTGATTGGCAAGCCCTCCGGCATTACCCAGGTTCTTCCAAAAGGGCCGTCCGCTGTAAATAAAACAGACGAAAAGTAAACTGCTTAATACTGTAAACAGTGCTACTGAATCCCAGTACATGAGTATTCCCACAAAGAGGCAAGCCGCAAGTGCGAAATACCGGGGCCAGCGGCTAAAAAACCGATTCGTTAAAAAGTTTATAGTAGTATTCGCCTGCATATATATTAAGTGTAAACAAACTTAACCATTCAGGCAAATAATTGTGTTGAAGCGAATAGTAAATGCTTGTTGATTTACCGTTTTCTATTCAATTCAGTAGCATCAATCCATTCAATAGCCTTTTCTAAGATTTCATCCTTACCTTCCCGAATTCCTGTCACTGTAGGATGTACTTCTACATCTGGAATAATACCAATACGCTGGGTTTCTGTACCGTCAGGATTATACACGCCTATGCCGGAAATCATGGTACGTAGCCCTCCAGGTAAGAAAATTTCCGAGACATTGCCATCAGCACCGGCAGTTGTACTACCAAATACTTTGGCCTGAGGTGCCTGTCGGAAAGCCATGGTTGTATATTCTGCCTGGCTTTGTGTGGTTTCATCGACCAAAATAGCCACTTTCCCCTTATAAAAATCAGGATTCTCTTTACCTACAGATAGGGCTTTGCTGAATGAAAATTGCCCTGCCTTTTCCAGATTGCCACTGGTAAATTTGACAAATTCCGTAGGTTCTGGCATCAGATATTCTCCAAAACTAAATACTATAAAAGTAGAAGGGTAGGTGCGCAGATCAATCACTACTCCCTTTGTTTCTTTGAGTGCTTCTTTAATAGTAGGGACATCACTTTCCTGAATTGTACCAGGGAAAATGTACCCCAGATCCTCATCTAGTTTTTTCCAAGGAGCTTTTTGTTCTCTTTGATACATACCTATCATTTGCATAGGTAAACAAGCCAATGTGTCTTCAAACACTTTTCCATTTCTGTCAACTTTCACGCTAAGTCTATCTTCAGTCGTACGCATTAGTTTTCGGGAAATATCTCTGAGTTGCGTTGGGTAATTTGAAGCAGGTGTCAATGGAAGCATTTCCTTTACAATTTCTCCTACAGGCTTGTCATTCACTTCAAGAATAATATCTCCAGGAAGCAGTCCGGTTACTTTTCCATGCTCTTCATCATAAAACCCATTTACTACCGCTTGTTCTTCTACAAAGGTAATTTTTACTGGCACCATTTTACTGCCCCAAGCCTGCTGAAGTTGGTCATTGCCTCCCCAGAGATTAGCGTGGGTATCCTGCACTTTTCCGATAAGTTCCAGAGCGGCCTTTTCGTAGACCAGTTCATCCTCAGCTTCTGCAAAACGCGGAATAAAATCCAGAAGTACCTGATCCCAGTTTTCATCCACGAGATGGCGGTAGGGGAAATAATACTGAATCATGTTCCAGTAACGGTACAAAGCCAGCAGGCGAAAACCAGCATCAGGATACTTCATACTGGCATAAGCGTTTTCATGCATAAATTTAGGATTGCCTACTCCCGGCATAAACCCTATATAATAGTGGTTTTCTGGCAACTCTGAATGACTGATCTGGCGGAGCCTGTCTTTTACTTCTTCTGAGAAGCTGTTCTCATGATCTATCCAGGAGAGATCGGCTTCCAATTTTATATCATTGTTGACCTTTTCCCCTGTCACTTCTTCTATTTCAAAGGGCCCGAGTTCATTGATCCAGTTTAGCAGAAGCTCATTTCTGCTAGACGGATCTTTAGCTTCCAGCATACTTGGTAGAAAGCGGAACAGTTCATAATCCCAGTTCACATCTCCGCTGGCAAGTTTGGGATGGTAATATTTAAGAAAACCCCAGACTTTTCCTGTGACTGCCAATGCCTCCACATTATCTTTATTTAGCTCAATAGACTCAATATTAGAACCCTTATCAAACTCATTATCTTGTTCAGCAAGGCTTAGTTTGGGAGCGATAGGCTCTAGGGATTGAATATCATTTCCGTCTATAAAAAGCTGAAAGTCATCAAACCAGGCTTTTCCTTTGCCAGTGAGTATACCTCCCAGATAAATCTCTTTTGCTCCTTCGGGAAAAGGGAGGTTGATTATATATTCCTGCCAGTCGGCACTACCTTGTAAATTCCTGGACTGCATATTGTCAAAAGCCAAAGGGCGTCCGTCACCATCAATTCTAAGGAGTAGGCCAGCAAATCCACCCTGTACATTTTCTATTTTCATGCGAGCTTTAAGCGCGATCTGTTTGCCTTCATAGTGGGCCGGAATTTTAAAGGCACCACTACCAAAAGATTGCTCGTCTGCATTGGTTTCGGGATAAATAGCCAGAGCAAATTTACCCTGATACACCTGGCTGGTATCGCTCATTACCTGATAGTTTTTGCCCCACTTAATCCACTGTTTGGGAAGCTGATTGGGAGTAGACTCTTCAATTCCTAAATTTAGATAGGGTTTCTCGGTAACAGGTTGGCAGCGTACAGAAAAGACCCATGCCAACATGAGTGAAGAAAGCAGGTAAGGTTTCATGAGTAGAATAGGTTAAGGTTGGAAACAAAGGCTTTAGTCAGCTTCAGATCGTTAATAGTACGCTATCAACCTGATAATGAAGATAATAAAACCACCTAATCTATACAAGCACTAAATGTGCATACTTCATGAAATACTCAGTGTAAGCACAAAAAATGATAGGGAGAACTGAGAGTAGATAAATATTAGCCTGGTTAATCCAGGATAAGTTTTATGTAGACTTACCATTTTTAGACAAGTACTCCGCAATGGTTTTCAAACTTTGAGAGATATCGTCCATTTTGGCAACAGCATGCCCTATTCCATTTTCACCATAACCTTTACTTTGCTGGTTTTTCAGAAAAATACCCTTGATCTCTTTCCAGCGCTGAATTTCTTCAGGGCTAATACGCCCTGTCATCTCTTTAAACTTCAGCAAATTAGCTTCTGCTCCGGTGGTAAGGGTTTGAGCCTCGTTTTCATAATGTGACATGATTAAAGTTTGCAGTTCTTTATCATTCATGACCGGTTCCACCTTTTCGGCAATTTTGTTCATATCACGGTATGAGCCCTGGAGCTTGAAAGGTGGTTCGGTACGGTAAGCATCCGCCTGGGCGGCCGAATGTATGTACTCCATATTCACTCTGAGAACCGCATCTCTTACTAGTAATAATTTTTTGAGTACCGCTACATATTCACTGACTTCTTCCGCCGCGTGATTGGCTTCAAAGCTGATACCTTCCCGACTATCTGTTTCCGCAATTTTGATCATGGAATAGATATCTTTCTGGCTTTTGCTAGAAAGTTTATGCAGCACAGGGTTGGCCGTCAGGCAGTTTTCCACATAGCTCAGTTTAAAATCATTCGCAGAGTCGCCGATAATATCGCCCAGATTGTAAATGTCTGCCCGGTTTGAGAGCATATCCGGGATCTGAAACTTTTCTCCGCTCTCGGTATAAGGGTTGCCGGCCATTACTACACAGACTTTCTTGCCACGGAAATCATAAGTTTTGCTTTTGCCTTTGTATACGCCTTCAATCTTGCGCTGCGCATCGCAGAGAGAGATAAATTTTTGCAAAAATTCAGGATGGCAGTGCTGTATGTCGTCCAGGTAGATCATCACATTATCCCCCATTTCAAAGGCCAGGTTGAGTTTGTGCAATTCTTCTCTGGCCGCTGCATTGGGAGCAGCTTCAGGGTCAACGGAAGTCACGGCATGTCCGATGGCCGGCCCATTGATCTTCATAAAAATGATCCCCAGGCGGTTGGCAATGTACTCCATCAGCGTGGTTTTACCATAACCGGGAGGTGAGATCAGCAGCAACATACCCATGCGATCAGTGCGCTTATTGTCTCCGGATGCACCGATTTGTTTGGCGAGGTTGGCACCGATAAGCGGAAAGTAGACCTTGTCAATGAGGCGGTTGCGCACAAATGAACTCATCACTTTAGGCTTGAAGGATTCCAGTTTCAGTGCTTCTTCAAACTGATGGGTAAGTTTTTTCTTGAGCGTTTGATAATGGGTAAAAGCAGGGACATCTATGGTGCTGAAGTCTTGCTGCTTTTTCATAAAACTGATGTAGTGCAGAGCATAATTTCCCTGCTCAATCAGAGGGTGACTGCCCTGCATGTTATTTACCTCTATTTCCAGGCTGGCGGTCTGAAACTGATGCTTTTGCTTACCTTCCGCGAACAGCAAGTAAGCCGTTTCTTCCGCATAATTTTCCGGATATTTACTATCTTGATTCCAGGAAAGCACCCACTTACAGATCAATTCAAACTGGGTAAAGGGATGTGCTTCCAGGCTTTTAACCGAATTACGGTAGGCTTCCTGACTTTTACTTTTTTCCAGATGCTTAAGAAATGCTTCTCTCTGTGTGGCTGCTTCCTGTGCAAAGACAAATTCATCGTCACTGGCCAGTTCTTCAAACAGATAATGAGCTGCTTCCTCTGCCAGATTGATATCAAATAAGCGATTTTCCTGTATAAACTGATGAAGTTCGGTAGTGAGGAGTGCGATTAACTCGGCAAAAGCGGAACTGTTGGGAAATACTTTCAGAATGGCTCCCGCACCTTTCAGTTGATGGTTGATAAAATTCTTTTGTTCATCCTTGAGGTAGTCATTCCAGCAGAGCGCGGCACACACACGGGCGAGAGAGGAGTAGCGCAGCAACCCAGCCTGTTGATGGATATTGAGCAGATTTCTGAGTATCAGGCTGGCATCCTGATCATGTATACCCTTGACATAACCTTCTTCGTAGCGGGAAGACATGAACTGCTGCACATGGGTTTTTAGCTCATCATCTGAAAGGGCAGCGAGTTCAGAGAGGGAAGCTTTTTTTCTTTCCTGGGCTTCTTTGAAAACCTGATAAGCCAGATATTCTCCTCGGTATACAGCTTCATTTTCCGAAACTAGCGACTGCTCCCAGTATTTACGGTAATTCAGAAGCTCATCATTATCAACTGGCTCATAAAAGTTGGTGCCGGTAAGATGGTAATACAACTTTTCATTTTTGATCACGGTGGTCAGTGCCAGGCTGGAAGTGGTGACCAGAAAAGTATGGTTGCCAAAACGAATGGTATTTCCGCCTTCGGCAAAAATCTCCGAACGGTCGCGAATCTGCCGGATAGTATCTTCTTTCAGACCCTTGAGCTTGCTGAGTATATCTTCTGCCTTGGTGGTATCTTCCAGCGTTTTGAGTTCTTCAATGACACTATTCACCTTGCTCACCATCAGATCGGAAGCGAAGTAGCCATTTAGCTCATTGACAGAAGTAATATTTTGTACCCGATTGGTAATGGCTTTCAGAATGCGTTCAGCCGACTGAGCCAGCGCATTGGCCCTTTTGTTCCGGGCTTCTATCAACTGTATCTTACGTGCTTCAAAGGCATTGTAGAGTTCTTCCCGCAGATCGTTGATTTGGGTGATGAACTCGTCAAATTCTGCAAACTTCCCTTCCAGTTCTTCCAGTTGGACCATCAGCTTGTTGAGGTATTCATCACAGCGAGCGGGCGTATCTGCCACATCCAGGTAATTGAGCATGGCCTGGCTCACCAGCTTTTTTTGTGCTTCAAACTCTGCTTTACCTTCTACACTCAGCAGTTCTTTCCGCTTCCGCTTCTGATAAGCTTTGACCTTGTTGAATTCTGAAAAGAGCAGTGATATCCGATCAATGATTTGGGTGGTCAAGGTAGCATCTTCAATCTTGAGATTGCTGACAATTTCCACCAGCATTTCCAGGTCGGCAGAGCTTTGCTGAATGTCTTTTTCTATCTGATCGGCATCTACTACTTTGCTGAGCTTATCTATGGCCTGCTGTATTTCCTCAATTTTCTTCTGATAGGGAAGCAACGCATTTTCTTTGGATAAAAAACGGATACAGTCATGGGCTACTTTCTCAGTGCTTTCCTGGAGCTGTGTTTCGTATACTTTGACAATCTTGAGGTCTACATAGCGCAAATCTGACAGAGAAACGACTTCACCTCGTATTTGCCGAAGTGCGTTCAGATGACTGACAAAATCATTGATATGCTCATAGCGGGCAAGTTTTACTTTTTTTAGTAATTGCTCAGTCGCCTGAGTGGTTTTGGTAAGCTGCTCATTTGTTTGCCGGCGAATGCTAATCACTTTTTCGTATTCTTCAATGGCTGCCGCCGCTGTATCCCTGATCTGACTGATAGGTTCTCCCACTTGAAAAGTATCGGCTTTATCCAGCCAGTAGTAGGCTTCCAGAATGGTAGAAGCCTGTTTTTTCAGGTCAGCATACAGGTTTTCATAATTTTCACCTTTGTCAATTAACTTGATCAGCGATTGGCTTTCGGCCATCAGACGGACAATATCTTTATTACCTACTTTGAAGAGGTAAGAATCATTTTGCTGGGCAATGGTAAAATCCGGTGCCACAAAAGGAGTCTGCCAGATACGGATGGCATGATGCTTTTTAGGTTCCTGATCGGCATTAAAGTAGCAGAGTTCCCCGTTTTCAAAAATAGCGTAGCCGTGGCAAATGATAGGTGTACCGATTTGCTGGGTAATCACATTGTAAAACAACAACTGATAAATACCCTGAGCACGGTTATAAAAAACATACAGAAAATCTTCTCCATTGGGCGAAAGGATTTTTTTCTCAAACCGCAGGTTGGTCAGGTCATTGTCAAAAGTTTTGATGGCTCCGGTTTGCAGATAGTAGCCATTAGGAAATAAAACACCCTGGTCATCCGGCAACAAGAGACAGGCATCTTCCAGCGCATCTATCCTTTTGACTTCCTGCAACTTGGTGTTGAAGACCAGATAGCGATACTCTTTTTCCTGATACGGCCTGATTTTGAGCAACACCAGGTTTTCCAGTATAGCATAATAAATTTCAACATCGTCCAGCGTCTGGTCAGGATCTTCCACTGCTTCCTGATAAATACCTTGCCCGCTGTCAGTATTGTCTTCCACTTTGATGGTAAGATCACCATTCAGGGTTTCTACAAACACTTTATCTTCAATGGAAATATGGGGAAACTTCCCTTTGCGGTGCGCATCCCGGGAAACGCGTTGCCAGCGAAACTCATGCTGCTCCGCAGCTTTGATCTCCAATTCACTGCGATCATCCAGATACACCATTGCATTGCCTTGTATCTGCCACTTAAAAGCCTTGATGTCGTCCAATCCATTGCTGATGCGAAATACCATGTAGAGATAGGGGCCGGACAACACAAAGCGAGTAAAGATGGTATCTTTGTAATACTTATACAGCTTCTGGAAGTCATCTGCAAAGCCGGAGTGATTGATCAGGTCGTACCCCTGCTCCTGAAAGCTATGTTCCTGATAGGTGTAGATGCTGAACACATCTGATAGTTCCACCTGTGTTTTTAACCCCAGATGTACATTGTAGCCGAAAATAAAGCTGTCACCCAAAGCCACCATGTCGTGAGGGACACAGTTGTTAGCAGTATGGATTCTCTCGGTGGTGAGTAAGGTAGTCTCTAACGAACCAAAGACTTCTTTTCGGGCTTCATTAAGCTGCTCCAGTCTTTTCCGAAGCTCATCTTTACTTTGGTTCAGGCGATTTTGCAGCACTTCATAAGCACCGTTTTCTATCTGGGTTTCAGTTGCTGTGGCTATAGGATTTTGCATGATTGAAGCAGGGTTGGCGTACAGGTTTAAAGCTAAAAAAGGAGAAAAGTAGAACGACTGATCTCAATGAGTCTATCGTTCTACCAACACTTCATCTATGGGTCAGAGCTTAATGTTTTTTACCGGCTCATCGGCCATACCGGCTGTACGGGCTACTGCCAGCAGTCTGTTCAACTCATCTTTGATGTTAGGCTGTTCTGCCTGATTTATCATTTTAAAGAGTAGAGCCGATACTGTCAGGTTTTTCAGGTCTTCTGAATTCATCCCAAATTGACCGATGAACTTTTTGAGGTTTTCCCCAAAAGAAGCATTTCCGTTAGCATTTCCCAGGAGATTATTTTTGAGTCCGGTAAGGGCCTGACTATTGCCAATCATGCCGTCAATGGCTTTGCCTTTGGCAATGGAGCCCATGATCTGGTCAAAAAGCATGGTTTCACCACCGATAATGTCAATTTTGGCAGTTTTCAGCGCATCTCCAATCACCTGTGCCTGAGCATCGGCAATGTCTTTCTGGATATTAATCTTGGCCATTTCCAACACCTTTTCAGTTTCCAGTCTTAACCTGAACTCTTCGTGATCTTTGCCTGCACCATCCAGGGCCTGCATAGCCTGCGCTTTCTCTTTGATGCCACTCGCTTCTGCTTTCATTTTTTCCTGAAGTACACGGGCTTCTGCCATGCCATGCTTTTCTTCGGCCACAGCTTTTTCCTGAATCACATCGGCATCTGCTTTACCTTTTTCACGATTCACTTTGGCGGCTACCAAACCGAGTTTCTCATCGGCTTCAGCCTGGGCTTGTGAACGCATGCGAATGCCTTTGGCTTCGGCTTCGGCCTGAGCTTCAATCACCCCAGCTTCTGCTTCACCTTCTTTCTCTCTGGCGGCAGCTTTAGCCTCCATCACCTGGGCTTCGGATAAACCTATGGCTGCCTTCTGAGCGGCTTCGGCTTCGGCCATCGTTTTAATCGCTTTTGCTTTGTGAGCAGCAGAGTCTTCTTCGGCCTGTGCATCAATCATGAGTTGCTTGGCCCGGTGTTCGGAAGCTTGTTTGGCAGCTTCGGCAGACTTAATTTCTTTAACTAAAGCTTCCTGGGCATCACGCTCGGCATTCTTGATGGCTACCAGTTTGTTTCTTTCTGCTTCGGCCATCGCCCGTGTATCTTTGATCTTTTCTTCTTCTTCTACCGTAGCTTTTTCTACGATTACCCGTTCACGAATCACATCCTGTATATTTTTACGCTCTTCTTCCAGCGCTTTTTCTTTCTCTATTCTAGCCAGTTCTACTACACGCTCACGCTCAGTAGCTTCCAGCATACGGGCCTGCTCCACTCTCTCCTGCTCAATGGCATCGGCACGTTCCTTATTGCGTTGGGCTACCAGTATCTGACGCTCTTTATTTTGCTCGGCAATACCCACTTCCTCTTCAGTGAGGATACGGGCATGTTCCGCTTTTTTATGCTCTTCCTGCCTTACTTTTTCCCTTTCAGCAGCCTCTCTGGAACGGATATTTGAAACCTCACGCTGCTGTCTTTCCTGCTTTTCAATCAGTTGCCTTTCCAGTTCCAGTATGGTTTCTTCCGCTTCTACATCCTGCTTCTTAAGAGTTTTTCTTTTCTCGTTTTCAATCAGGTTGGATTGGATTTTCTGCTGGGCAGTGAGGTCAATGATCTTTTTGATACCTTCAGAATCCAGAATGTTTTCAGCGTTCAGATGCTCAATGGGTGTTTGTTCCAGATAATCTATCGCACAGTCATCCAGAATGTAGCCATTGAGGTCAGTACCGATTTCTTCAAGGATTTTCTCTTTAAATTTGGCGCGTGAATTATACAGTTCTACAAATTCAAAGTGTTTGCCCACCGTTTTAAGGGCTTCAGAGAATTTGGCATCAAATAGCATTTGCAACTGTTCCTGGTCAGAGGCACGGACACAGCCGATGGATTGAGCCACATGTATGACATCTTCGGTAGTTTTGTTAACCCGAATGAAAAATGAAACTTTGATGTCTGCCCGTAAATTATCGCGGCAAATCAGGCCATCTCTTCCCAAGCGAGATATTTCCATGGCTTTCAGTGTGATGTCCATGAATTCCAGCTTGTGCAGTACAGGTACTACAAAAATACCTGAGAAGGAGACTTTTACGTCACCCAGTCCTGTCCGCACCAGGGCTTCCCCCTGTACGGCTTTGTTGTACATTTTGATGACAAAGGCAATAAGGCCAATGATAAACACTGCCCCTATGATGAGCAATGCGAAGAGCATTTGTTGTTCCATGATGGTATGGTTTTTAGGATGTTATGATGAGCGTTAAGCTATATAAGGTTCTATGAGATAGACATTTCTGTCCGGGATGTATTCCAGTACGATGGCAGTATCTCCGCTGAACAAATTGACACCATCATCGGTAACGACATTCAAAAGCAAAGGAGCGCCACTGGTATTGATTCTGGCCTGTCCGGCTTTGATGTTAGTGGCAGTAGTCATCAGGGTGCAGATTTTACCAATCTGTCTTTCCCCACGGTCATAATTGTTGTCCAGATGACTGAAAAGTTTGACGAAGGGCTGGGTAGCAAATTTTGCAACGAATGCACTGACGATAAGAATGGGAATCAATAATATCAGCGACAAAATGAAAGATTGATTTCCCAAATAGTAATTGGTCATCACTGAGATAGCCCACAGCGGGACGATCAGGAAAGTCATGAAAACCATGAAAGGTACCTGGCCCAGGTTGAAAAAAGCCAACACATGGTTGAGCCAGGATACCGATATTTCTCCATCAACGTCCGTCTCCATATCCACATCAATGTCAATGGAATCTACATCTATCGCACCTAAAATCACTACAATCCAGTAGACCAGCACAAAAATGAGCAGGGCAGTAGGAATAATGTTAGGTGCTGCAACGGCAGCGTTGAAAAGATCATTCATGACTAGGGTGTGTTAGGGTTAATACCTAATTTTTGTTTAAGTTCCTGTAATTTTTGTGAAGTTCCTACCTCGTCTTCACCTATCGCTTTATCTATTTCGTCATCTAATGACTTCGGTTCGGCCGCGATTTCCCCGTAAGACTGTGCCAGGGCTTCTTCCTGTTCTACTTTGTCCTTCATCCGCTCCAGCATAGATACAGTGCTTGATGAGTCTATTTTTGCCAATTGCTTATTCATAGTCTTGGTGGCAGTACTTACTTTCATACGTGCTTTAAGCGTGCGTAGCTCATTCTCCCACTGGCTGATATTAGATTTTAGTGAATTAATATTGTGTTCCAATTTTAGCACAGATTCATCATATTTTTTCTTTTCAGTAGTCAGATTTCTTACCTGCTGCTCTGCCTGTTCTTTTTTGTTCAAAGCTTCAGAAGCCAGGCGGTCTGCTTCATTCTGATCCAATTCACCTCTCTGTGCTTTTTGTAGTAGAAGCACAGCTTTCTTTTCATATTGACCCGTAACATCCTGCTGCTGGCTGAGCTCTCGCTGAGTACGTATCGTAAGTGCTTTTACTTCTGCCAATGCATGCAAAGCTTTGTCCAGGTCAACGCGCATATCGCGTATACCTTGTTCAGTGAGTTTGATAGGATCTTCAAGGTTATCAATGGCAGAATGGGCTTCAGCTTGTCCTACTTTTAAAATTCTTCTAAAAATGTTCATGTCTATATTGATTAGGGTTAATAATTTTGAATTACTTTTTTGTTGAAATTTCTATGATTTGCTGTGTAAACTCACTGAGTAAAAGTCCCAGAGAATTGAAAGTGGATTCCAGTTCGTCCAGATCCAGCGTTTCCAGCACCAGCGTGTCGCGGAAGATCAGTTTGGTACCCGAAACATCCAGCGCAAAAGCGCCATGGATGATGTCACGGTTCTTCTGCAACAGCAGCCGATAAGTCTCCAAACTAATTTGTTTGATTTCGCAGAGGTACTGTTCCATGATTAGTATTGGCTCTGCGCAGCAAAGTACCATATGGCTGACTCCTGTATCTTCATTGTCAATGATCAGGATGCCTTCTTTTTCGTTTTCCTCAACTATTTCATAGTTAAGTTCGGTCAGGTAGTTTTTAACTTTGGTAAATGAAGGGTTCATTGTATTTGTCATTTACATAGTGTTTACGTATTATTGCTAATAAAGTTAGCATAACTAATATAATTTGCAAAATAAAATGTCTACTATAGGTAAAAACATTAAAAAAATAAGGGCTGTAAAGAAGATCAGCCAGGCTGCTTTTGCTGAAATGTTCAACTTGTCAAGAGGAACAGTAGGTTCTTATGAAGAGGAGAGAGCAGAGCCTAAGATTGAAACCATCATACAGATTGCTCAAAAATTTGGCTTGTCTATTGACATTTTACTAACCAAAGAGCTGACGGTCAATGAGCTTTTTAAATTTGATTTGTTCAAACACGACAAAACCAATCATAAAACCTATCTAGAAACAGATAAAGATGAACAGGAAGAAGCAACTCCTCTGATAAGGAGTGACCAATACATTGAATATATTGTTAATTACCAGAACAAAGATTTTATCAATCGGCTACCTTTTATAAGGCTGCCCAACACCAGCCAGAAAAAATCAAGAGCCTTTGAAGTACAGGATGATAGCATGAGCTGGTTAGAAAAAGGGTTGCAGCCCGGGGATATACTTTCTTGCTATCCAATAGACCGGCTATCTGGCAAAAAGCTTGAAAAGGGAGCTGTATATGTGGTGGTTACTGATAAGGATATCTACACCAGACGTTTCAGCAGGTTTGAGAAACATTTATATTTTGGATCCGATAATCCGCAGGCAGGTATTTTGAAACTTGAAGAAAAAGAAATGTTAGAATTATGGAAGGTTGAAGGTTTCTATAGTACCTTCCTCAAACCACCAGTGTTGATTGAAGAACGTATATCTATCCTGGAACAAAAAATGATGGCTATTGAAAAAAAACTTAATCTTTAGTATAGAAAGATTGTAAACAGTATGTTATTTTTTGCATAATTTTTATGTTTAAAGATGCATAAATGCAGTTTTATTTGTTTTTATCAGTATTGAAATTACTTGTTCTTCAAGATGCTAATTTTTCATACATCAGGTATCTGAAAGGTAAAGAATTGAAGATAATAATTCTTGATATTTGGAATCTATTTTTCTCAATTGTCTTTCCTTTAATATGCGTATCTACCAGTTGAAACTTTCATAAATTCATGCATCAATTACATAGGGACTTTATTGGTAGTTGAAAACTAATTTTACTACGTTTATACATTATTCAGGGCTCATTTTATATGAGGAGTTATGAATCATCAATTTGATCATCTACATAAGCTTTCCAAAGAGCAACTTATTAGCTTAGTTCAACAGCAGAGGGAAGCCGGTCCTTCTGAGGTTTCTAATAAATCAGAGTCATTTTATCATCAACTATTTGAAGCTTCTCCTGATGCATTGCTTCTTATCCGGGAGGATGATAAAATTGTAAAAGTATGCAATGAGCAAGCGATAAAACTTTTTGATCTGGATTGTAAAACTCAGCTTATTGGTAAGCAGGAAAGTTTGTTTTTTCGTAAAAGTCAGCCATTTATTCACGAAGAGGGGCCGGAAGAGGTAGAGTATATCAGTCATCAAAACAGACTTTTTTGGGGACTCAGGGAAGCACGAAAAATACACCTTGACCGACAAAATTTTTTGTTGGTCAGGATTACGGATATCACCGTAAAAAAAACAATTGAAAATGATTTGGTCTTTGATAAGGCTAGGTTGAAAATGTTGATTGAGTATACGGATGATCTTGTATGGTCAATTGACAAAAAGCGCTATGTAACTGAGTTTAATGCCAAAGCTAAGGCTAGCGCACAAAAGTTTGCTGGTGTACAGCTTAAGTTAAACCAAGCTTTTTTCCCTCCAGGTGCCAAACAAAGAAGTAGACAGGAGGTGTGTTGGAGAAATTATTTTAGCAGGGTATTGTCAGGAGAAAAGTTTACAGTTCAATATTTTTTTCATCATGACGACAAGGATCATTACTATGAATTTCACTTTCATCCTATCCGAAAAAACAAGCAGGATGTAATAGGAGCCACAATATTTGGACGGAATATTTCTGAAAGAAAAGAGCATGAAGAAAAGCTTAGATACACAGAAAATCTCTATAAAAGTGTTGTAAATACTCAGCATGAGATGATCTGCCGGTTTAAGCCTGATACTACCATAACCTTCGTCAACCATGCTTGTGTCAGGCATTTAGGTAAGCCGGTTAAGCAGTTGCTTGGAAAAAAATTTTTGGAACTGATTCCAGGTAGTGAGCAACAGAATTTTGCGAAAGGACTTAAGCAAACTGCTAAGGAAGGGAAGCTGTCAACTTATAAATATATGATGGAAACCCTTGAAGGTCAGCGTTACTGGCACCATTGGACCATCATTCCGGTATATAGTCACGATGGGATTCTTGAGGAATATCAGGCAGCAGGTTTGGATATCACCTCTAAAATGATGGCTGAGCATAAGCTTAAGGCCAGCGAAGAGAAATTTCGCACTCTGGTACTGGCTGCTCCGGTAGGCATCTTTTTGACAAACAAAGAAGGTTATTGTACCTGGACGAATAAAAGACTTCAGGAAATTGGAGGTTTTTCGTTTGAAGAAGCTCTGGGCGAAGGCATTTTTCAAAATTTACATCCTGATGATAAGGCACAGATTTTCAGACTATGGCATGAGTCAAAAGATAAGGACGTGCTGCTTCATAAAAAGGTAGAGTGCAGGTATCTGCGTAAGTCAGGAGAAATGCGATGGATATTCGTAACCTTTACTCCATTAACTTCGGAGAACGAACGGGTAATAGGCTTTGTAGGGATTGTAGAAGACTTTACTGACAGAAAGAAATATGAAAATGAGCTGATCACTACTAAAGGAGAACTTGAAAAAGCACTCAATGCAAAGGATGAGTTTTTATCAGTAATGAGCCATGAAATCAGAACTCCACTAAATGCTATCATCGGGCTGTCGCATTTATTAAAGGAACAGCAGCATTTGCCTAAGCAGGAAGAAGAGCTTAATACGCTAAGCTTTTCAGCAAATCATTTGCTTACCCTTGTCAATGATATATTAGACTTCTCTAAGCTCCAGGCAGGAAAACTTAAATTAGAAGATATATCTTATGATATCCATGATCTGGTTAAGCAGACTGCACAGCTATTCCAGGTACAACTTAAAGATAAAGAAGTAGCCTTACATCTGGAGATTGATGATCAATTGCCTGCCATGTTAACCGGAGACCCTACCCGCCTAAGTCAGATACTCAATAACTTGTTGAGCAATGCGGTGAAGTTTACTGAGCAAGGGGAAATAAATATTCTCTTGAAAAAAGAAAAAGGAGATAGGTTTAGCATTAGGGTAAAGGATAGTGGAATAGGTATGTCTGAAGAGGAGCAAGGTCAGATATTTGAAGCATTCACTCAAGCCAACTCTTCTACTAATAGAAAATATGGTGGGACCGGCTTAGGACTTACCATTACCAAAAAATTGGTAACATTGCTGGGGGGAACTTTATCCTTAGAAAGTGAGTCGGCAAAGGGTACTGTCTTTACGGTAGATCTTCCACTGACTCTGGCCAATCCAGAAGATGCAAAGATTGATATTGAGCGCAAACTGGATGAAAAACAACTTGAAGGTTTGCGTATTTTGTACGTAGATGATATTCAGGCTAACCAGTTTTTGATGCAGAGCTTTTGTAATCACTGGGGTATTACTTTAGAGTTGGCTTCAAATGGTCATCAGGCATTAGAAGTGATGGAATCTTCACAGAAATTTGATGTCGTTTTGATGGATATCATGATGCCGGTAATGGATGGCTATGAAACTTCTCAGCGCATCAGAAAAATGAAAGATGCATATTATAAAAATATACCCATCATAGCGGTAACTGCTTCAGTATCTAATAAAGAGGCAAAGAAGTATTTGCGATATGGGATGAACGACTTTCTGGAGAAACCTATCAAGCCACGTGACTTACTTCAAAAGCTCACTACAAATCTTCCCAGCCTGGAAAAAAAGAACCTCAAGGTCAGTGACAATGGTAATAAGAACATGTTTATGCTGTTGGATGAATTTCATGCTCAAAACCCCAAAGAGTATGTAAACTTATTGGAGACCTCACGAAATTATATTCAATATTATCGTAAGTTGATACTATCCGCGCTTGATAAAAAGAGGATAGATGAATTCCGAAATCAAAGCCATAATCTCATTAACCTGTTGGCCCATTTTAAACAGGATGCTTTTATAGATTTGCTGAGAAATAATGTGCATAGAATTGAAACTGATGCTTGGAGCTTAAGGAAAGAATTAGAGCAGGCATTTCAGAAGGTGTTTGCTTATTTGGATCACCAAACCTTAAAAAGTAAAAACCTGCTCAAATGAGCAGGTTTTACTCCTAAACTACCTAAACTATGAGAAACAATTCTGTGTGCTCTGTTCATATGGGATATGAACTTGAGTACCTTACAAAGGTGGCTTGGTTTTTAGTATTTTCATATTGACGAAAACACATAATATCACAAGTGTAAGGCATTGTTGATATTTTTCACTTTTTAAAAAGTCAGCCAGACTACAGAACTAGTAAATCTTGCGAGAACCGGGTATCATGGTTTATTTTGTGTGCCCTATCGCTTTTCAAAGTTTAGCAAGCTAGCTGTTTAGCTCAAAAATTTACCAGAAACGAGCATCAAGCCTTGAAGGGCGAACAACATTAGCATTGATACTTGAAATAAAAAACATGTAACTTTTTTGCTAAATCTCTCACTTACATTCTTTTTTCCATCAAATGGACATTACTAACTACCAAATCAGTTGAATGTACTCGTTATTACTGAAGTCTAGGCTGGATGAATTGAAAGTAGGCAAGCTTGTTTTGAAAAAATGGCGCAAAGAAAAAAAGTATTTGCCAACTCTTTTGGAGGCACTCTGTTTAACTACACAAAATCAATTTAATGTCAAACCACGCTTAAGAGGAATCCCTATTGTTAATTACCTCTTAATAAATTTTTATGAATGAGCAATATATCCGAGGTCAAAATCCATCAGTCTGTTGCAATCTTAGTAGACGGAAACAATATTGAAATTAGTCTGCATAACTTGTTTAAGAGTGATGATATCATGATCAATTTTGATACACTTATACCCAAATTACTGAGTGGGCGCGGTCTCAACCGCTTAATTTATTTCAGGGAAGGGGAAAGTATTTCTTCTAAGCTTGCCGACAGACTGCACAAATACTACTATGGTTCAGTGGTACCTTGCTATAAAGGGGCAGATATACCCCTCAGTATCAAAGCCACTCAGCTTGCTCATAAGGTAGATACTATTATTATTCTTTCCGGAGATGCAGACTTTGTAGAATTAGTAAGACATCTTAAGTCTGAAGGAGTAAGGGTGGAAATAGCTGCTGTGGAGCAAACCACCGCTGAGATTCTTGTAGAAGAAGCGGATTATTTTACGGCGATTACCAAAGCAGATTGTTTTGAATATAAACCCGTAGGAAAAAAAGGGTAGTAAAGTAAATCAGATCAATGTACGTTTGGTAATACTTTTATCGTGTGCTTTAGGAATTGATTTGTGAATTATTGAATAAAATAGAATATTTCACAAGTATATATATGATTTAGTAGAATTAAGTTTTATTAATTGCATAATTTATTCCCTCTTTAATACAAGCTAAGAGTAAGTTTTTTGAAAAAAAATTATCATATTGAATAAAGCTCCCTGTCTTTCTGTTCTATCTTGAGAGATTAACAATCTACACTTACCGATTTGAATACATTTAACAATACAATTTAATCGTACTATCATGAAGCAACGCATCAATCTTAACCCAAGTCTTCTGGCATTGCTCCTGAGTATTATTTGTACCTACTCATGGGCACAGGAGTATCCAGACAATCTAGAAGCAGATATACCAACTGATTTAAGTACTGAAATACCTCTTGACTCTAAGATCATCAAAGGCAAACTGGATAATGGACTGACTTATTACATTCGTCAAAACAGTCGTCCTGAAAATAGAGTAGAGCTAAGACTGGCAGTCAATGCCGGCTCTCTGATGGAAGATGATGACCAGTTAGGTCTGGCGCACTTCACTGAGCATATGGCATTTAACGGGACCAGAAACTTTGAGAAAAACGAACTGGTAAACGTGTTGCAAATGGCTGGAGTAAAATTTGGTGCTCACTTAAATGCTTATACCAGCTTTGATGAAACAGTTTATATGCTGACTGTACCTACTGCCGATACCACCCTGGAAAAGTCATTTCAGATACTCGAAGATTGGGCAGACGGTATTTCTTTTGAAGACGAGGAGATTGACAAAGAAAGAGGCGTAGTGATTGAAGAGTGGCGCATTGGACAGGGTGCTCAGCGCCGTATGCTGGATGAATACCTGCCAGTATTACTTGCCGACTCTCGTTATGCCGAACGCTTGCCAATTGGTACCAAAGAAATATTGGAAAATTTTGACTACCAAACCCTGAAACGTTTCTATGAAGATTGGTACCGTCCTGATCTTATGGCAGTAGTGGCAGTGGGGGATATAGATCCCGCTGAGATGAAAGCTGAAATTGAGCGCCGTTTTGGGGATCTTAAAGCACCAGAAAAAGAAAGAGAGAGAGAAATCTTTGATGTGCCAGCGCATGAAGATAATAAAGTAGTAGTCGTAACCGATAAAGAAGCTACTTTCAATCAGATTCAACTTTTTTACAAAGAAGAAGGCTTACCTGAAAAAGAAGAGACATTTAGAGATTACCTGGAAATGACTAAGCATAATCTTTTTACAGGCATGTTAAGTCAACGGTTGAATGAGCTGACTCAAAAAGCTGATCCTCCCTTCATGAACGCCGGGGCATATTATGGAAATATTGTACGGACAAGTAATGCTTTTCAACAATATGCAGTAGTTCCTGAAAACGGAATTGAGCGAGGTTTGCAAGTCCTGTTAGAAGAAAATGAAAAAGTGAAGCGGTTTGGGTTTACTGAAACTGAGTTTGAGCGCTACAAAAAACGTATGCTTACCAATTATGAAGCTTCATATAAGGAAAGAGAGAAAACGGAATCATCAAGCTATGCCGCGGAGTATATACGCAACTTTTTGGAGAACGAACCTGTACCAGGTATTGCGTTTGAGTACAAGTTTTTACTTCAGTTTTTATCTCAGATAAATTTAGATGAAGTAAATGCTCTAGCTGAAGAATGGATGGCAGACGGAAATATGGTCGCTGTCGTAATGGCACCTGAAAAAGAAGGTGTTCAAGTTCCTGATGAAGCAGCCATTGAAAATATTATTCAGCAGGTAGCTGAGTCTGAAGTTGAAGCTTATAAGGATGAAGAAATAGCTTCAACACTTATGGAAGATGTGCCTGCTCCGGCAGAAATTACCAACGAAAAAGTAATTGAGGAAATCGGTGTAACTGAATTTACTTTTGCCAATGGAGTAAAGGCTGTCATAAAATCTACCGATTTTAAGGATGATGAGATACTGATGACAGCGCACAGTCCGGGAGGTCATTCTGTATATAGTGATGAAAAATACTTTTCTGCGGCAAATGCAGACGGGATTGTACAGCAAAGTGGTGTCAAGGATTTTTCAGGCATAGCGCTGCAAAAGTTTTTGTCAGACAAAAATGCGGCTGCAAGTCCATACATCGGAGAACTGAAAGAGGGTGTTTCAGGAAGTGCTGCTCCTGAGGACTTGGAAACTATGCTTCAGCTAACGCATCTATATTTTACTGCTCCCCGTGAGGATCAGGAGTCTTTTCAGTCTTATATTAGTAAGTACAAGTCTTTATATCAAAACCTGTTATCAAACCCTCAGTATTTCTATCAGGATAAGGTGATGCGTATTATGTCGCAAAATAACCCAAGAGGTGGAGGCTTTCCTACTCAGGAAGATTGGGAGAGTGTTAGTTTTGATGAGGCTATGAACGCTTACAAAGACCGTTTTGCTGATGCCAGTGATTTTACATTCTTTTTTGTGGGTAATATTGATACAGAAGAAGCCAAGCCTTTATTAGCTACTTATCTGGGTAATTTACCTGCTACAGACCGGGAAGAAGATTGGAAAGACGTAGGAGTTAGACCTCCCAAAGGTATAGTGAATGAAAAGGTATACAAAGGTTCTGACCCTAAAAGTATGGTAAGAATTTCATTTACTGGAGAAATGCCATATAGTAAAGAGGAGGCTTATGAACTAAACTCATTAATTCAGGCGCTGAATATCAAATTGATAGAAGAGATAAGAGAAAAGAAAAGTGGCGTTTACGGAATAGGTGCTAACGCAAATGCTTCAAAGTATCCTTACGAACATTATACGATTACTATTTCATTTCCGTGTGCCCCTGAGAATGTAGAAGATTTGAGTCAGGCTGTATTTACCGAGATCAAAAAACTTCAGGAAAATGGTCCCACACAAGAAGATTTAAAAAAGGTTAAAGAAACGCAGCGTAGAGAAATGGAGATAAGTTTAAAACAAAATAATTACTGGCTGCAAGCTTTAGAGAGGGCATATTTTACAAATGTTGACCCTGTTAACATAGTAGAATATGAGGAGGCTGTAGAACAGCTCAATGCTGAAGATTTAAAAGAAACCGCCAATAAGTACTTTAATTTTGACCAGTATGTAAAGGTCGTACTTTATCCTGAGGAAACTACCGAGACTGCAGATGAGTCAGGACAATAAGTAGAGCATGCAATAAAGCAGTGTATTTCTATAGGAAGCCCTTTGTGATGCTATTCACGAAGGGCTTTTTTTGATATAGGTTTTGCATAAGATAAGTCTTTAAAAGGTATGATATACTTAGTAAAAAATAAATTAGTGGACTTGCTATTGTAACTCATTATACTAACGGTGTGCATAAATAAAAAACCCGCCAAAAAGGCGGGTTAGTAGTTGATCTTGACTACTGCTTTCTTGGAGGAGTCTTGATCTGATCTTTTGGCGGCATTGCACTAGGATCCATGACATCTTCGCTACAACTGCTAAACATAAATGTTGCAGGAATCAACAAGGCCAGTGACAATTTTGCCAATCCTTTGAAGGAAACTCTCATAATTAAGGTAGTTTGGTAGTTAAGAAAATATACAAGTATTAATCACAAAGACTCATATGTAAGATTCCCATGAATTAATACTCACACAATATATGACAATAAATATATAATAGCAATTTTTTGTGATATTTTAGTGTGAAATGTATAATTTTTACTTAAAAGTTACACAAAAGGCTAAGGGAAAGCTACTTGCTTACTTAAATAGAAGATATCCAGATTCTTTCCTGTAATTTAACTATTTTAAGAAGATGTAAATTTTAAAATGCCAATTGAACCAGATCTTTATCTACCATCCTTAGTCAAAAATTTCACTAGAATATTTTTTATTGTACTTGAGCTATGTGTGGAGCCATAATAGCAGAGGCTTTACTAAAATCCATATGTATCTTTTTTCGTACTTGTCATACATAACTAGTATGTGTAGTCAAATTGTACTAATAGATTAGAGTGGATATACTCCTTATATCTTCAGTAGTGTATTCCATAAGTAATCTTACATGTTTGAGAAGACGTAAGTTTTTTAACGAGTATTTACATTTTTCTGTTAAATAAGTAAGCTTTTTATCATTAAATTGATTGAATTTGCAACTAATAGTTTAGATTTAAAGGGAAAACATTCACTTGATAACACTTTAATACATATAGGAATACACTATATTATTATTTGGAGAATAGTATTGTTATATTTGAATATTGGGTAGTTAGTGAAGTATGTATACAAAATTAATTCAATCACCAATTATAGAGCTTACTGCTAAGGGTATTCAGTTTACCTTTAGAGATGGTAGAAAGTTAGCAAGCTTGATTATTGTAGTACTGTTGCCTTTTATTGGTAAACTATGGGAAATGGTACCGCAAAATGTTGAATTCCCTTATTACGGTTACTTGCACTTATTTCTCTACCCCTTCTCTATTAATTTTATTTGCGTATTGATTTCTGTTGCCTGGTTTCTTACTATCCACCGTAAGGATTTTGCATTACAGATCATCGCATTGGCTGCTATATTTTATTCAGTCTTCATGACTTATGATACCCTTCCCTTTACACAAACAACTTCACTTTGGATAGATTTATCTGCTATCTTTTGTATTTTCAATGGGGTGGCAATATATCTCTTCTACATTCACAGAAACTATCTAAGTCGGTTCTCTGATTATAAAGTGCTTCATGATGGTATAGTCCATGATTTACATCATCAGCGCTTTTTAAGCGATATCAGCCGTATTGAAGGTTTGATTGAGATCGCTGAAATGGAAGAACCATATCATAGTATGTGTAAAAAGGAGATAAGCAAACTAAAAGAATCAGTCACCTATATTGCTGAAAAGTACAGCGAACTGAAGTAGGCCCTATTTCTTTAGCTTTGTTACATACTCTTTAAGGTCACTGATACTTTCTACCTTTAATGCTTGCGCATCTTCTCTTCTCATCATTAAAGCAGTGGTATTATTAAACCCTAAAGGCTGTAACCAGCTTAAATTAAATCTTGATTGAGATTTCTCCTGTACATACTCATATACTTTTTCCCTGCTCTTGATAAGACTGTCTATCACCTGAGTTGAAGGCTGTAGCATAACTAATAGTCCCGTACCAGTATACTCAGGGTATACATCAACAGCTCCGCTTTTTATAGCATCCATCAATAATTTAGTACCTCCGAACCCTTGTCTAAGTTCTACTACCAGATTGGTTTGACTTTCAACAAGGGCAGCAAACATTTCAGCTAGAATAAAATTTTCAGTAAAACTTTTAGAACCTACCACAATGTTAGCCTCACCTTCCTTTTTAGTAACAGGCTGAATTCCTAAACTATCTAAAAAGTTTCTGGCCACCTGGGCAGGAGATTTCTTCTCTTGGTCAACTTCGTAGTTCATCTGCATCATAGCTTCAGATGAAATTGCTCCTTCCAGTTTTCCAAAGACTTCACGAAGATTAGGGTATTGTTGGAGGGTTTCGGTACGAATCAGAGGGGCTGCATAATAAGGTGGGAAGTAATTCTGATCATCTTCCAGCACCTTAAGATCGTAGGCTGGAATTCTGCCGTCTGTTGAAAAACCACTGATCACATCTACCTTTTTACTGCGTAAAGCCTCATACATTAAGCCTATCTCCATTTCCATTGCATTCATTGAAAAGCCATAGGCTTCCTGTAGGCCTGGGTAACCATCTTCTCTTTCCATAAACTCAGCGTTAAATCCGGCAGTAAACTGTTCTGTTTCTGAGGTAAAAGTTGGGAGTAGAAACTGATATACAAGTAGAATAATAGATACAATTCCGCTAACTATCAGAAGAGGACGAATCATTTTTTGAATATGTTTCTGTAATAGACCAAGTATTGTATCAAACAGGATCGCCAGAAGCGAAGCCGGAACAGCACCCGCCAGTATCATGTTTACATTATTCACTGCAATTCCTCTAAAAATGTATTCTCCCAGGCCTCCTGCTGCGATTAATGCGCAGAGTGTGGCTACGCCTATGTTGATCACCATTGCAGTTCTTACGCCTGCAAAAATTACTGGTACTGCCAAAGGAAGCTCTACGCGTATCAAAATCTGGCGGTCGCTCATACCTAAGCCTCTAGCTGCTTCAATAACAGAATCTTCTACGCCGCTGATGCCAGCATATGTATTTCTTACAATAGGTAGTAAGGCATAGAGAAAGAGGGCTATAATTGCCGGTGTAACGCCAATGCCAAAAAAAGGTAACAAAAACCCCAGCAAGGCTACACTTGGGATAGTTTGAACGATGTTAACAAACCCAAGTATTCCTCTGGAAACCTTTTGATAACGAGTGATGAGAACTCCGACAGATATTCCTATTGCTGAAGCCAAGACCAATGAAATTAGCGTAATCCAGATATGTTCTGAGGTTTGTTCTAAAATTTCACTTTTGTGATCAATAACAAAGGAGAAAAAATCTTTAAGCAAAGTATTATAAGATTAAAGAGGATGGCTTCATCTAATAGTTAAAATTTCATCATAGTTTTATTCAAGGTACACATCATCTAATAAAACCAATGGCTTAAAATATAATATGACTACTAAATTTCTCTAAAATTTGATCATAAATTGACTACATCTTGCTGATGATACCTGGTTATTCATCTTATCCTATATGAAAGTAACATAAGAAATTCAGGATTGGATACCTCCAGAATTATAAATAGAGGTTAATTATCGTGTTTTTTTTATTGTGGAGCCTGGAAATTTTCTATAGAAGCAAGTTGAATATTAAGCTGTGGCCATTGATAATCAACCTCAATGATGGAAAATTCTACAAACATTTCTTCTGTGTACCAATGGAGATCCCTTGTCTTCCGAATCATCTCCTGATGCTTTTTACCTTGATAAGCGTACTCTACCATCTTTTTTCGAGACTGCCACATGCTGAAAGTAGCCTGTTGTATTAGTGGTAGCTCTCCTATCCCTTTAGAAAAAATCAGCCTTTCATCATATTCAGAGAAAATTTTACTGACCTTAGGCACATTTTTCCAGAATGAAAACAGCTTAGAAGTAGCTATTGAAGCTCTTGTTAATACTGCAATAGGCTGCCTTTCTTGGTACTCCACAAATTCATTGAATGGCTTTTTACCTGCCCAGGAGCCTTTGCTGCGAGCAACTTTCAAATACACATGCAGATAATGCATGGCTTTGGATTGCATGGTACAAAATGGCTGCTCTCTGCTTAAGCTATCTTTTGCAGACTCATATGACTTCCAAACACAGAGGACTGCATAGACAGAAAGGTTAGGTAAGATACTGAAGCCGTTCCCTGCACCAGTCCCCAGCATTTTAAAAAATTGCAAATCTTTGACCTTATCAAGTTTTGGGAGGGCCATTTTCATCTGTCCAAAAGCCCACCACATTTGTTTACCTTGATATTGAAAAAAAGAAATAGTAGTTACCTGTCCCCTCAAAGCTTCAAAAGTTAAAATGAAAGTAGGGTGTCCCCTACACATCATTCAAAATAACTTAGGTTCAATAGTAAGTGTTTAGATATTTCTGAATTCTATTATTGTTCGCTCTATAATATCACAGCATTCATGTAATTGTTCCTCAGTGATAATTAATGGAGGAGCAAAGCGGATGATGTTTCCATGCGTGGGCTTAGCCAATAAACCATTTTCTTTAAGATTCAGACAAATATTCCAGGCAGTGTCACTATCTTCATCATCATTGATTACGATGGCATTTAATAACCCTTTGCCCCGTACCAAAGAGACTAAATCACTTTTGGCAACCAACTGTTCCATTCTATGTCGGAATATTTCACCAAGCATTTCAGCATTTTCTGATAGCTTTTCATCTTCAATTACTTGTAAAGCTGCCATAGCTACCGCACATGCAAGCGGGTTACCGCCAAAAGTTGACCCATGTTCGCCAGGCTTAATACAAAGCATAACCTCATCATCAGCTAGTACAGCCGACACAGGCATAACGCCACCGGAAAGCGCTTTTCCAAGAATTAAGATATCGGGCCTGAAGCCTTCATGCTGGCATGCGAATAGCTTACCTGTACGTGCAATGCCAGTCTGAACTTCATCAGCTATGAAAAGGACATTCTTTTGTTTGCAGAGTTCGTATGCTTTTTTCAGGTAACCAGCATCAGGCACTACAACACCGGCTTCACCTTGAATGGGTTCAACCATAAAACCAGCCACATTGGGGGCTTCCAATGCTTTTTCCAGTGCATCCAGATCATTATAAGGGATCAATTCGTAGCCAGGCATATAAGGCCCAAACCCATCCCGGCTTGAAGGGTCAGTAGAAGAAGAAATAGCTGCCAGCGTTCTACCCCAAAAATTACCTTCAACAAATACGATTTTTGCCTTATTATCAGGAATACCTTTCACAGTATAAGCCCATTTCCTGCACAATTTCAGCGCGGTTTCTCCTCCTTCAACACCAGTGTTCATCGGTAGTACTCTGTCAAACCCAAAGAGCTCAGTGATAAACTTCTCGTAAGTTCCTAGTATATCATTATGAAAAGCCCGAGAAGTGAGGGTGAGCTTCTTTGCCTGCTCGGTTAGCGCATTTAATATTCGGGGATGGCAGTGCCCCTGATTCACTGCACTATATGCTGAGAGGAAGTCATAATATTTTTTTCCTTCCACATCCCATAAATATACCCCCTCACCTTTGGATAAAACCACGGGAAGGGGATGATAGTTGTGCGCACCGTATTTATCTTCTAATGAAATTGCTTCCTGACTTGTAGTAATATGATCAATCATTCATTTTCAATGTTTCAATAATTAAAATAATTAAATGTCACTCCCTAAAGTGTCAAAAACTTTGTTGCTCAGGTGAACAAAGGCAAAATCTAGTTAGTTTGAGGGTAAATCCAAAGTCCTCTACCAATAAAGTATAATACTGTATATTTTAATCTTATTTGAACTGTCTATATTTTATTACAGTTAATATTTAACTAAAGCAACAAACCACATAATATGCAGTTCAAAAAAGCCTAAGTAACTTTTTTGAATGTGGATTATTTTATTGATATTTGCAACCTTAAATATCAGGACGAAGAAATATTGAGATAAAATGGCTAAAGTTTGTCAGATCACCGGTAAAAGACCAAGAGTTGGAAATAACGTTTCCAAAGCAAATAATAAGACGAAGCGTAAATTTTACCCTAATCTTCAGAAGAAGCGTTTTTACTTACCTGAAGAAGATCGTTGGGTAACTATTAAAGTGTCTACCTCTATATTGAGAACTATCAATAAAAGAGGAATCACTTCTGTATTAAAAGAAGCAAGAGAAAAAGGTACAGCTTTAGTATAAGTTTAAGGCAAAGAATTTATGTCAGTCTGGGCTGACTATTAAAAATATTATTTGAAAAATGGCTAAGAAAAGTAAAGGTAATCGTGTACAGGTAATCCTGGAATGTACTGAGCACAAGAACAGTGGTCAGGCCGGTACTTCACGCTACATCACTACCAAAAATCGTAAAAACACGACTGAAAGATTGGAGCGTAAAAAGTACAATCCTATTTTAAAAAAATATACTGTTCACAGAGAAATTAAATAACCATGGCAAAGAAATCAGTTGCATCAATGCGAAAAGAAGGTGGTAAGACCGTTGCTAAGGTAATTAAGGCGGTTAAATCACCCAAAACCGGTGCTTATACTTTTAAAGAAGAGATGGTACCAGTGGATTCGGTAAAAGATTATTTGGCTAAGAAATAATTATAAATTATTTCTTCAAAGTTTTTTTAAAGCCCATTAAGGGCTTTTTTTGTATATTATTATTTCACTTTTTACTCATTGATCTTATGGCACTGTTTGGTTTATTCTCTAAAGAAAAAAAAGAATCTCTGGACAAGGGGCTTGAAAAATCAAAAGAAAGCTTTTTCTCAAAGATGGGAAAAGCAATAGCCGGAAAGTCAACTGTTGATGATGAGGTTCTGGACGAATTAGAAGGCATATTGGCTACCAGCGATGTTGGGGTAGATACTATTATCAAGATCATAGATCGCATAGAGGCTCGTGTTGCAAAGGACAAGTATCTGAGTACTTCTGAATTAGATAAAATATTAAGAGAAGAAATTGCTGGTTTGCTGGCAGAAAACGATGATTCGTCTACTGCCAAAGCAACCGACTTTTATATCCCTGAAGGAAACAAACCTCATGTAATATTAGTGGTAGGAGTGAATGGGGTGGGTAAGACCACTACGATTGGAAAACTTGCTTATCAATTCAAAAAGCAGGGTAAAAGTGTATTGCTCGGTGCCGCTGATACTTTTAGGGCTGCAGCTGTTGATCAAATTAAGCTGTGGGGAGAAAGAATAGAGGTACCAGTGGTAGCTCATGGTATGAATACTGACCCCGCTTCAGTAGCATTTGACACTGCCAAACAGGGCAAAGAAAATGGCGCCGACGTAGTGATTATTGATACTGCAGGGCGTTTGCACAATAAAGTAAACCTGATGAATGAGCTTTCTAAAATAAAACGAGTCATTCAAAAGTTTATTCCCGAAGCCCCTCATGAAGTCTTGTTAGTATTGGATGGCAGTACAGGGCAAAACGCTTTCCTTCAAGCCAAAGAATTTACCAAAGCTACAGAAGTAACTGCTTTAGCCATTACCAAATTGGATGGAACAGCTAAGGGAGGAGTAGTCATAGGAATATCAGATCAGTTTAATATACCTGTTAAATACATTGGTGTTGGAGAAAAAATGGAAGATTTGCAAGTGTTTAACAAGATGGAGTTTGTAGACTCCTTGTTTGGTAAGTAGCCTATGCTTACAGAAAAAAGATAATAGACCCTAAGCTAAAAGATAAGCCTAAAACACTTCCAATTAGTACTTCTATTGGTCGGTGTGTATCAAGGTAAAGTCTGGCGGACATAACTAAACCGCCCAGCAATAATGTTAGCAGGAGTGGCCAGACTAATTTTTCCTCGGGATATTTAAGCCCTAAGCCTACTAAAAACCCGATAAATGCTGAAGCGCTAGCGCTATGAGCACTTACTTTAATAAAAAGGGTGAAAAAGCTTACTAAAAGTATAATGAGCGTAGTCGCTGCTAATATTACTACCAAAACCTGACTTACCTTGAACTTTGAAAAAAACATGTAGGTCGTGATGATGTAAAAGAGCGAAGTAAAGAAGAAAGGTATGACCCTGTCCTTACGCCGAGGTATACTAAGTGCTGTGATTTTACCTTTTTGAAGAAAGTCTGAAAAGCGAAGCGCAGTAATGCTCACCATAGGTAGCAGAAAAGTAGTAATAAACACTGCCAAAAGCAGATAGTTAGCTGCCTTAATATTAATAGGTTGAGTAATAACAGGCGAATAATAAAAAAGCAAAGCAAACAGCAGCGTTGGCATGAGCAATGGGTGCATAAGAACGGATATGGTAATAGATAATTTTCTTACCATTTATAGTTCCTTTCTTAACCTTGCAACCGGAATTTGTAATTGCTCTCTGTATTTTGCAACGGTTCGTCTGGCAATGTTATACCCTTTTTCTTTAAGAAGCTTCTCCAGTTTGTCGTCTGAAAGTGGTTTCCTTTTGTCTTCATTATCTACCAAACCTTTGAGGTAGTTTTTTACCTCTCTGCTACTTACGTCTTCTCCTGAATCAGTAGCGATTCCTTCCGAGAAAAAATATTTTAAAGGATATACTCCAAACTCGGTTTGTACAGACTTACTATTAGCCACCCTTGATACTGTAGAAATATCCATTCCAATTTCGTTAGCGATATCTTTAAGAATCATGGGCTTAAGCTTACTTTCATCACCGGTAAGAAAAAAATCATACTGATATTTAATGATGGTTTCCATGGTAGTAAGCAAAGTATGTTGCCGCTGGCGAATAGCATCTATGAACCATTTAGCAGAGTCCAGTTTCTGCTTCACAAAAGTAACAGTTTCTTTTAATTTTTTGTCCTTCTTGTTTTTATCATATGCCTGAAGCATATCTGAGTACGATCTGCTAATCTTAAGGTCTGGAGCATTCCTGGAATTTAAAGAGAGCTCCAACTTACCGCTATTATTATTAAGGATAAAATCGGGAATCAGGTATTGAGTACGGACATTGCTATCAACGAAGCCACCTGGTTTTGGATTTAGCTTTGTAATGATACTGATTGCTTCCCGTAAAGCATTCTCATCTACTCCCTGCTTGCGGCAGATTTTGTCATAGTGCTTCTTAGTAAACTCTTTGAAATGACCTCTAAGGATTTCAATCGCAAGTTTGTGATATTTATCCGGGTCGGGTTTACGTTCCAACTGAAGAAGCAGACATTCCTGTAAATTGCGGGCTGCAATGCCAGGAGGGTCAAAATTCTGTATTTTATTAAGTAGATCTTCTACCTCATCCAGATCGGTGTCTATATTTTGGGAAAAAGCAAGGTCATTAATGATTGCTTCTAATTCACGACGAATGTACCCATCACTTTCAATACTACCAATAAGTTGCAAACCGATCTGGTACTGTCTGTCACCCAAACCCAGAAAATTGAGTTGAGAGATCAGTTGTTCACCCAGTGTAGTATTTGTAGGAATGGGCATATCACGGTCTTCCTCTTCTGAGTAGTTTCCATCCCCATACATTTTATATCCACCAAATTCATCTTCAGACAAATAATCATCTATACTTAATTCATCATTAAGTTCTTCTCTTTCAGAGTCACTTTCAAAATCATCTTCACTACTAGTGATTCCTTCATCTTCGTCTCTTCCTTCTTCCAAAGCAGGGTTCACTTCAAGCTCCTGTTCAATCCTGGCTTCAAGCTCAGCCGTAGGAATTTGTAAGAGCTTTATGAACTGAATTTGCTGAGGAGAAAGTTTCTGACTTAAGGTCTGGCTTAAACCAAGCTTCTGCATGTATTTTCTCCGTTAATCTTCTGTACCAAACTGTGTCCAAATTTATTATATTCTATCAAATCTTTGATAAAAAGAGCAAAATATCGTTGCTTTGCAAACACTATTTAGTACACTAGTAAGATAATATTTCATTAAATCAAAAGTTATTTACTGCTATTTATTTTTGACTTTTTAGTCTTAAATTTTTGCTACGGCTTATGCGATTAACGAGGACCAAAATCAATTTATTATTGCAGGAAATGCCCCTTGATCAGGAGGTATTAGTGAAGGGTTGGGTAAGGACAAAACGAGGCAGCAAAAATGTTGCATTTATTGCGCTTAATGATGGTTCCACTATTCACAATTTGCAGATTGTAGCAGATCCTAACACAATTGGTGAAGAAATACTAAGAAAAGTTACATCGGGTGCCTGTATTTCTGTAAAAGGTAAGCTCGCAGCTTCCCAGGGGCAAGGACAAAAAATTGAACTTCCTGCTGATAGTATTGAAATATTAGGAGAGGCTGATCCTGAAGCTTATCCTCTTCAGCCTAAGAAACATTCCTTTGAGATGCTGCGTAAGCACGCGCATTTACGTCCACGTACTACTACGTTTGGGGCTATCTATCGTATACGACATGCGATGACTTTTGCGGTTCATAAGTTTTTTAATGACCGTGGCTTTTACTGTGTACATACCCCCATTATTACGGGTTCCGATGCAGAAGGGGCAGGAGAAATGTTTAGAGTCACTACTTTAGATTTGAAAAATCCTCCTCGTAACGAAGAGGGTGAAATCAATTACAAAGAAGATTTCTTCGCCAAAGAAACCAACCTTACGGTTTCTGGACAGTTAGAAGCTGAGTTGGCAGCTTTAGCTTTATCAGATGTTTACACCTTTGGACCAACCTTTAGGGCTGAGAACTCTAATACTTCTCGCCACCTGGCTGAATTCTGGATGATAGAGCCAGAGATGGCTTTCTATGATATCAACGATAACATGGAGCTGGCCGAAGCATTTCTTAAATATCTGGTTCAGTATGCCCTGGACTATTGTAAAGATGACCTTGACTTCCTCAATAATAGAGCACTAGAAGAAGAAAAGGATAAGAAGAAAGAAGAGAGGAATGAAATGTCATTGTTAGAGCGATTGAAATTTGTGGTTGAAAATGAATTTGCAATTGTAACCTATACTGAAGCTATTGACATCCTGAGAAACTCAAAGCCTAATAAAAAGAAGAAATTTCAGTATTTGATTGATGCCTGGGGCGCTGATTTACAATCAGAGCATGAACGCTTTCTGGTAGAGAAGCATTTTAAGCGCCCTGTAATCTTATATAATTACCCTAAGGATATCAAAGCCTTTTATATGAGGCAAAATGAGGGAGAAGATACTGTGGCAGCAATGGATGTACTCTTCCCCGGTATAGGTGAGATCATTGGAGGCTCTCAGAGGGAAGAGCGGTTGGATAAGCTGACTAAAAGGATGGAGGAAATGAGTATTCCTCAGGAAGAGATGTGGTGGTATCTGGATACCCGCAGATTTGGATCTACGCCTCATAGTGGTTTTGGCCTCGGCTTTGAAAGACTTCTACTGTTCGTTACTGGCATGGGTAATATACGGGATGTAATACCCTTTCCAAGAACACCAGAAAGTGCTGATTTTTAGAAATTTCTTATGGTAACAAGCTTTCGCTTTGCCTAAACCTTCTCAAATTATTCAGAAAAAGTTTCCCTTTAGTCCTACCGAAGGACAGCGGAAACTTTTTTTGCTTTTTGACCAATTTCTCACCAGTAACCAGGAGCCACGTATGACACTCTTGCTCAGAGGCTATGCTGGCACCGGTAAGACCAGTGTGCTGAGTGCCTTGGTGAAAGCCTTACCTGCTTTTGACTTCCGTTCAGTTTTGTTAGCACCTACCGGTAGAGCAGCAAAAGTGATGGCCAGTTATACTGAGCGCACTGCATTTACCATACACAAGATTATCTATCAGCGAATTGCTGATCCGGGAACTGGCAAAATCCAGTTTAAACGTAGGCGTAACTATCATCAAAAGACACTTTTTATAATTGATGAATCTTCCATGCTCTCTGACGAAGCAGGCATGGATAATAAAAGCCTGTTGGCTGATGTTATAGATTTTGTGTTTGAGAATGATAGTAATAAGTTGATGCTTATTGGGGATGCTGCCCAACTTCCTCCCGTAGGCCAGGTGCTAAGTAGGGGGCTGGATGCAGCTTATCTTGCATCATTTTTTAGGTTGTCACTACTAGAAACAGAGCTAAAAGAAGTAATGCGCCAGGACTTGGCTTCAGGTATTCTCTACAATGCGACTTCTATCCGCGAAGAAATAGGTAAAGAGAAATTCAACATTGCTTTTCAAACGCGGAAGTTCAAGGATATCTACCATATGACCGCTGAGAAATTAGAGGATGGACTCAGGTATGCCTATAACAAATTTGGAAGGGAAAATACCATCATTGTTTGTCGCTCCAATCGTGAAGCCGTACAGTACAATCAGTATATTCGTAGAAACATTTTTTTCTACGATAATGAGTTGGAAGCCGGAGATTATCTGATGATTGTCAAGAACAATTACTACTTTTTAGGTGATGATGCTCCGGCTGGTTTTCTTGCAAACGGTGATTTTGTGGAAATTTTGAGGGTGGTGGATTTTGAAGAGCAATATGGTTTAAGGTTTGCCACACTGGAACTGAAGCTGCTTGACTACCCCGAGCAAGTTCCTTTCGAAGCAAAGGTAATTCTGGACACTTTGCACTCACCGAACCCAGCACTTGCAGAAGAAGACTATCACAAGCTTTACCAACAAGTATTTACTGATTATCAGGATGCTGAAACCAGAAAAGAACAACTAGAAATGGTACGCAGTGATATGTATCTCAATGCTTTACAAGTAAAGTATGCCTATGCACTTACCTGCCATAAGTCTCAGGGAGGACAATGGGATGCAGTATTTGTTAGCCAGGGTTATCTCAAAGATGATATGATTAATCAGGAATACTTGAGATGGTTGTATACTGCTGTGACACGAGCAAAATCAGAACTTTATTTAATGAACTTTAAGGCTGAATTTTTCGAGTAAAAACGGCTGGATCTTACCAGCCGTTTAATAATCTCTTTAAGCTGATAATTTATTCTTTTAATTCAACTTCAAATATAAGTGTTTTAAAAGGAGCCATCAGATCTCTACCATAGAGTTTGGTAAGATAATCTTTCTTAATCACCCCGGGAATTACTTGCGGAACTTTACTATAAGCCAACTCTGAAGGAATAAAGATACGCCCTTTTTCACCTTTCTTCATCAGTTTAATGCCTTCTACAAAACCAGGAATCACATCGTCATACCCCACAGCGAAGCTGAAAGTTTTCCCGCTGTCTGTTTCGTCAAATACATCACCATTTAAAAACATACCTTTATATGCTACTTTGACAGTTTGCCCGGCTTTTACTGTTTCTCCAGTACCCTCTTCAAGTCTTTGATAGTAAATTCCTGTAGATTTTTTTGAGACTCCCTCCAACTGATGATTTTCAATATAATCCTCAATGGCCTGCTCTTCTTCGGTTTGTAAATCGTCTAAAGATTCTACTTTAACTACTTCAGCTTCCACCTCGAGTATAGCTTCAGAAGGTAGAAGGGTTTTATAAGAATAGTTGTTAAATGCCAGATAGGAAGGAATAAAAAAACGGAATTTTTCACCTTCGTTCATCAATCTAACTCCCCAACTAATACCCTCAGGATAAAAGGTGGGATTGACTGCACCAGGAGCATGTAGATAACGTACGACCGTATCTGCTTCACCGCTCATACTTAAGCTATCAATTAGTTTACCTGATAAAGTTTTCATCACATAACGAATAGAAACCACATCTCCCTGCTCTACAGGCGTGCCGCTAGCGTTATTCTCAAGGGCCTGATAGTATATACCAGTATTATCTTTGGTAGCTGTGATACTGTTTTGTTCCAAGTGTTGAGAAATAAGTTGATCTTCAAATTTTGCTTGCTTTTCAAATTCAGTATCTTCAGTCTCCAGGCAGCTACTTAAAAATACTGCCATCAATGGAACGGTAAGAAAATACTTTTGCATAAAAATCTTTTTCATAAAAGTGTCCGATTCTTTGAGTTAATTTTTGTGTTAAGTTGTGCGATCGCATTTATCAGCATAGACACTGGGAAAAAAAAGAAGGTTGGAAAGGAGATAAAGTTTACTATTGATGACTTGAAAAAGATGCATCAACAGAAACATTTCGCACAAGAGTGAACTTAATAAGCACTATATGCACTTTCTTAACAGGAATGGTTTTTGTACAAATACCTAAAAATCTACATTAAGCATCATGAAAAAAATTTTCTTACTATCCGCCGTATTACTTTTTTCTTCCCAGCTTTTTGCGCAAGATGAAAACAAAAAAAATGAGCCTGTAGATGGGCCTCAGATTGCCTTCGCAGAAAGTTCACATGACTTTGGTGACATTGAACAGGGAGATAAAGTAAATTATGTGTTTGAATTTGAGAATACTGGTACTGAGCCGTTGATTCTTTCTAATGTGCTAACTACATGTGGTTGTACAGCAACTTCCTGGCCTCGTGAGCCGATTGTACCGGGTGAAGGAGGAGAAATTGCCGTTTCTTTTAACAGCGCAGGAAAAATGGGAAAGCAAAACAAAGTGGTAACAATTGTTTCAAATGCAGTTAACGCACAAGAAAGAGTAAAAATCATTACCAACGTGCTACCCAAAAAAGATAGTACTCAGTAAAAAATTGCAGTAAACAGGTTTATTTATATATGCGTCTCTTCGGAGGCGCTTTTTTTTTTGTTTTTACTAATCAATTTATCTTACAAATTGAATATAAAAGCAAAGAAAGAGAGAGGGGCTAGGGCTACCACCGAACTTTATTTCAATCAGCTTTCGGGTTGTCATTTGCAATAGGTGGATCAGATGAATGAAATAAGAGAGCTATTCAGAAAGGATAGAAATATTAATTTAGCAAGTAGATCAGATGACAGAGACATAAAAAAAGCCGGAACACTAAATGAACCGGCTTTCTTGCTAATAATCAATATTAACATCTAAATCAAAATCTTCTATCCCAGTTTGAAAGTAATAGGCAATACCATTCTTACCCTTACTGGTCTACCACGCTGCTTTCCAGGCTTCCATTTAGGAGCTTCTTGCAGTACACGAACAGCCTCAGCATCACAACCAGCGCCAATACCTTTGATAGCTTGTACTTGAGTGATAGAGCCATCAGTATTTACAACAAACTGAACAAATACTTTACCTTCAATTCCCATTCTACGGGCCTGAGAAGGGTACTTTAAATTTTTACCAACGTATTCGTAGAAAGCCTGCATACCACCTTCAGGTTCAGGTTGGTCTTCCACAACCATGAAGATTTCATCAGTTGCTTCTTCTTCGGGGGCTTCCTCAAAGACCATTTCTTCAATCTGAGTATCTTCGGTAATCTCTACATCGAGGTCAATTTCAATTTCTTCTTCAATCTCTTCTTCATCAGGAACCTCAATAATTTCGGGTTGTTGAATTTTTGGTGGTGGTGGCGGTGGCTGCTCGGTTGGCGGTATTTCCATCACATCCTCAAAGTCATCATCCACAACACCTAAGTCAACTAGAGAGTTATCGTCGTATGACTTCCACTCGAAAGCAAGCGTCACAACGGCCAAACTAATCACTAAACCTATGCTTAGGTGAAGTCCGGTCCTATTATTCAGATCGGCTTTGGGTGTTTTCTTAGATTCCATAAACAAGTTTTTAATATTATTACCATGTAATATTAGCACTTAAATTACAAAATTGAAACCGGATGTACAAGAAAATTGAATGAACAACCGATTTAAAGTCTGTAAATCGCTAAAAAAATTAAATAACCAGAAATACAACCTACAAGATTTGCGGTAGCATCCAGAAATTCGACCATTCTTTCGCTACTCAAAAATTGAAGTATTTCTAGAGTAACTGCATAAATCGTCGATATGATTAACGAATATCTTACCGCATTGTTTCTAAGTGCAGGATATCTGAACTGTTTGGTGAAGCCAACAATCATGAGGAGTACCAGTACACAAAAGACGAAAGCATGTGCAAGCTTATCTATGCTTAAGAAAAATTCAACACTAATTTCTGGCATCTGTTGTCCAGGAAGTAGAATTAAAGCCAGGATGAGCAGTGCCCAAACTATTGTGTAAAAATTAAACCTTAAAAACATAAAAAGCTGATATACCTGAAGAGGTTGAATTCACCGCTAGCAATTAATTTCCAATTAATTCCTGATAAGCTTTTACGTCTAGCAGTTCATCAAGCTTAGATGCATCTTCCAGGCTGATTTTGATCATCCAGCCCTTTTCGTAGGGATCTTCGTTGACCAGTTCGGGAGAAGATTCAAGCTCACTATTAAATTCTAAAATTTTTGCATCAATCGGCATAAAAAGGTCAGAAACAGTTTTTACTGCTTCTACAGTACCGAAGACTTCCCCTTGACTCAGTTCTTCGCCTTCAGTTTCAATTTCAACAAAAACAATATCGCCCAGCTCACCCTGAGCAAAATCAGTAATCCCCACATAAGCTTCGTTTCCTTCAACTCTAACCCATTCGTGGTCTTTAGTGTATTTTAAATTTTCAGGTAGATTCATAGTATTAATTTGAATTTTGGTCAAATGTAAGTGCTTTTTCAGCAAAGCGCAAAGCCAGTTTATACAATAATGAGCTGATACGGAAGTTTGAAATTACGCTTTATTGGGCGAGATTGAAACGTGCCTGCACTCCAAACTCTGTAGTGGTACGTTTAAAAGAATTGGTTACCCGTGGATCATTGAGCGTACGGGCAAAATAAAGCTGAATATTTAACTTCTCATTGACATTATAATCTAGTGTAGGTCTAAGCTGAAAATTGATGTTTCCGTTGGTTACGGTGCTCTCTTCGTCCAGCTTCCTTTGTACTGTTTTGGTGTCTTTGAAAGTCATGCCCATATTGAAAGTAAGGTCATTTTCTAAGGTAACCGTTCTGCCTTCCACCCTGAAAGGGAGGGTTAGTTCAGACTTTGTAAATCCAAAATTAATGTTGATAGATTTACTGTTCAGCTCAGTAACCTGCGTATTGGACATATTTAAGGCCAGGCTTCTTTCAATATCATAAGAAACTCTACCGGTGAGTCGGCTGCGTGTGCGAACATTCAAGCCAATAAGCGGAGAAAACCTTTCGGTAATCGTAACCTGCTGTATGATATATACCGGAGCAAAAGTGCCTTGATCATTATCATTTATCTGACTGGCCAAAGGATAATCTTCTACATTTCTGCTAAGCAGCAACAAGCTTTCATCCCCATAAAGTAAGTTACTGGTATAGTTGCTTACTGAATAGTTTGAAATATATCCATGAGAAATATTGAATGATAAAAATACATCACTCAGCTCAGGAATCAGGCGAGGGAGTCCTGCATAATCAACACGCCAGTTGGGTAATGGAATTTTTGGAAATGGACTTAATTTGACATCATTGGCATCCTGACCCGTATAAGCCGCCAGAAACGCTGGAATCAATACATCCTGACCGTTGAGGTCATAGCTTCCGGGATTTGGGTTTTCTCTTTCCAGTCGTGCCTGAATAATAGCTCTATTCTGTTCAAACTCTCTGAATATCTCAGAATTGTTTTCCGCATCTTCTTCAGCAAATGCAGTTCTGAGCGTGAGGGCTGAGATATTGTAATTACCAATTCTGGCAGGATTTTGAGCTACGTAGTCATAAGTAACTTCTCCTGTTCGTGGGTCTACGATAGAATCCAGCTGATAAATTTCCTGATAAGTACCAGTTTTCGTTTTCTTAAAATCTACCTTAATCCGGAAATCCTGGAAAGGTTCTATATCAGCACTTACATTGATATTTTCAACCCTTGATTGTTGAAAGGGCATCGTGAGTGCGCTGCTGGTCGTGAGCCAGCCATTACTAACTGCTTCATTCCGTATTTCCGGATCCTGGCTACCCAGCAAAAAGGGAAGACCGGGTGCACTGAAAACGCTATCCATTCCAAAAAAGCGTGCCTCTGGCATATAACCGGGTAGTAGCGTACCCTCGCTAAGGTTGTAGGTGCCATTGACAGAGCGTAATGACATCAGAAGGCGTAAAAAGCCTTTCGCAAACTTGGCATCTCGCTCAGGTTTTTCCTGTGCCGTAGAGTCAGCATTGTTTTGTGGGGGCGTAGCAGGCTGTGGTCGTCTTGCCCGTCCTCTGGAAGGGCTGTTAATCTCCCGAAGCAGTCCTGCTTTGTTATACAGGCTTACCATATCAATTCTGCTGCTCAGCTCCTGTGTCCTGCTGTTTTCAATAGTATTTCCCAGAGTATCGGCAAAACCCAGAGCTCCGGCTCTCCAGGTATAACCCGCTGAATAGCGCACATCTGCACTGATCCAGTCTGTAAGCGGAAGCTTATCAAAAGGTACAGTATAGGTAGCCGTGAGATTCTGGTCAAAGTTTTTCATTCGCCCAAATTGCTTCAGGTTGGTAAATACCGTGTCTCTTTTTTCTTCAGAATCCAGCTCACCAAATGGTTCATCAATGATGGCAAAAGCTCTCGCTCCATAGTCCAGGGATAGGCTTTGTGTCAAATTCCAGCGCATATCGTAGATACGGTTAAAGGTAAAAGCCTTTTCGTAGAGAGCTTCTCCCAGAGGGTTTAAGTCGGCACCACGGTAGAGCGTTTTGACAAAAGTACGGTTAAGGTCGCCTCGTATGCTAATTGTGGAGGGCAGAGGTGAAAAATTGAAATCCTTGATCAGGGCCAACCAGGGAGAATTGAAAAGATTGACATTCGCAAAAGGCTGTACATTTACGTCGGGGAAACTGTAATTGTATCCAATACCTCCTCTGATTATTTTTTGTGAGTATAAGGCGGTATTAAAATTAGTTCTTTCTATATCGCTATAGGAGTAAGAGAATGAGAAGTTAGATAAGTCAAAGAAGTTTGAGCGCGCATTTTCATTGAGTTTGATCTTGCGCACGTTGGTAAAGTTGAGGCTACGTCTCGTAACCTGGTCTGTAACGATCTGACGGTACTCTGCCCGCTCAGTAGGAGACATAGATGAAAGGGCTGCCTCCAAAGGAATATCCGGGTCACGAGGGTCAAACTGAGGCTCTATTTCTCCTTTTTCATAGCTTACAAACATTGGAATCTTTAGTCCTAACTTCTGAGGCAAAAACTTATCCACTGTAACATTGGCAGACACGTCATATTCGGTTGCCTCTTCGCGGGAGCGCTCAGAGATACGAGATTGTACGCCACCAAAACCAAAAGTCATATGCCGGGCAGAAGCTGTAATATTAGCTACATCTGCCAATTGGGCATTTATCCGTGCATTAGCTGCCCATCCACTGGTGCGGTCAAAATCTCCAACACGTAATTCATTAGCCCAGATACACACATCTTTTGGAGCACGGTCAGGTGTCTGCGGGTTGCGAATACCTATCATCACTGTTTGTACAGTGCTCAGTTCGGGACGACCTACTACTGTGATAATATTTCGCCCTACCTTTTCAGTATAAGGCAAGTTGATCGCATCGCCGCTGTTATTTCTTTTGGACTTGACCGCATAAAGGTCATTTAAGTCAATATCCAACTCGTTTTCTTCCGGCCATACAACCCGTTCGTCAAGCACACCAGGTTCAGACATTACGAGAGGAATCGCTACTTCGTAGTAGTTTTCGGTAAAGTCGGTACCGAGCCTCAAAAAAGCCTGAACGGTACTATCTTCAGCTGTCTGGCTCTCGGCATGGAGAAACATGCGGATCTTACCATAATTGATAAGGTCCAGTGTCATATTTTTATATGCAGCCCTGGCATCTCCGTCTTTCAGGTCTTCTACACAAAGTTGTAAGGATTGCTCATTTACACGTCGGTCAATAGGTGAAGTATTATCACGATCTCGGATGATCCCGGGAGGAACCATATAAGGAGAGCCTTCTCCGTCATTGGTTGCATTTTCTTCAATATTAACTACCGAGATTGTAAAATTAGGATCATAAGGCTCAGTGTATTCATTGAGTCCTTTACGGTTCAGGTCTTCAGTATATCTTCTCCATTGGCTGCCTACAAACTGGAATTTCACAAACCTGAGGGCTGCTTTTTGCCGCCAACCTGTCATGTAAGTTCGGATATAGCGAATGGATTTGAAGCCCTGAATATTACCCACCTTTCTTTCCGGCTGACGAATGGGAATACGGAATAAGTACCAGGTTACACCGGTTTCTTGTCCCACAGTTTTGTCCACGATATAATTTTGACCCACATTCAGCTGACCGGGGCGAAGGTTGATGGTATATTCATAATATTCTTCCAGGTCACTTAGTGTATTGTCTCGGTTAAGATCTTCATTGTCAGGCTTTTGAGTGCCAGAAGGAGTGTATCTTTCATTTCCTGAGAGAATGGGAGTGTTACCTTCCTGCCCATTGAAATTTTTGTAGCGCTCAATGATCTGAGCATTCCTTTCATCCAGTTCAGGACCTAGATAGTACTGAAAATTATCAGCAGAAGGGTCATCCTGTATGGCTGTCTGAGCAGCAGCAGGCATCCTACTGATGAGGTTACTAAAGTAGTTGGCTTCATCATCATTGCGCACTCCTTCAAATCCTACATCCTGATTGCTCCTTATTTCTGCTGAACTGTTGTTGAAAAAGTCAGTCAGAAACTGGTCAGCTGGAGCACGCCCCCATTCATCAGTAACTACATCTTCCTCATTATAATCTTCAGGAAGACCATTCTCAAAAAAGTGACGATCATCAGGAATAACATCTTCAGAAATGCTTCCCAGATTGAATACCAGTTGCCCGCCTGTGGTATTGTTTTCGTCTATAACCTGGCCGTTTTCTCCACTGATAAAGGGGTCCAAGAGCCAGAATTCAAGATATTCAATATTGGTTTTGTCAAAGTCCACCTCAGAAGTGATCGCCCTGGTAACGCCACCCCAGTTGTCTTCCGGATTAGGAAGCCTGCCTTCCGGAGACAGGTTAGGGTTGTAATTATAAGGACCACGTTCTTCAGGAAAATATACCATGTCTAAAATTGGCAGTGGAGGGTTTACAACTTGCGCATTTTGATTAGGAAATATTTCTTGTGGACGTACAGCTCTTTCATAATGATTGGTAACTGTACCTATGTTTGAGGGTTTTAAATTTCCTCTTTCTATATAAAACGCACTATTATCTACGATATACCAGGCCAGTTTTGCTCGTCTGTATCCTTCACCTAACTCATCATTTACAATAAACCGCTCATCATCAGTGATAGGTGTGGCGGCTAATTGCCAGTTTTGCCACCCTCCCAGGTTGAAGGGAGTATTGGTATTCTCAAAGTCGTCAATGTAGGAAGTACCATCTCCATCTACCACGTTAGAAGTACCCGGAATCAACTGAGCAAATTCAGCATTTATGGTAATGCTGGAGGGCTCTTTAGTCTGTACTATGGGTAAGAGGTCAACCATTTTGGTCAGAAAACGCGACTCCTTGCGATAATTGAAATCAAATCCGTACTTGGTGTTTTTGGTAGGTTCACTGCCAATGGCAACACGGGTGACTACCGGACGTTCGTTGAGGTGAAGCACGGTGGCTCCCAGATTGATATCATCATTAAACCGATAATCCAGGCGAGTGCCCAGCAAAGTTCTTTGCTGGAAATTGAAAAGGTCAGCCTTCTCAAACTGGATCTGAATTCGCTTGCCGGAGCTGAGTACACCTTCATTGATAATGGTTACTTTTCCCAGATTATAGTCAACCGTAAAGTCTACATTCTCAGTCAGAGGAGTGTTTCCTGCGATTACCTGCACTGAACCTTCGGCAATATTGAAGCCGGGTAGCATAATTTCATTGGCAGAGCCAGCCTGAAAACTACCCGTGAGGAAGTACTTGTTTTTGGTGGTAATCAGCTCAGCATCGGCTTTGGTAGTTTCGTATAGCGCGTCATAGACATACTTATTCACCAGGTCTTCTTCCGGTGCTCCGGCACGGATTAGCTGTTCCAGATGATTACCGAAAGGCTGTAATACTGGGAAAATAATAATTCCCAGATCGGAGTTGATCGTAACGCCTTCTACAAAGTCAAAATTGCCATCGGGTTGAGGATCATTATTTTGGTTGAGCTGATCCAGTCCTAGTAAGCGAACCAGTGGTTCGTTGGCAAGCTCTCCTTCCTGTAAGCTGGGGTTATCAATTCCGGTACGGTCATCGCGATATACTACTCTGAACTGGAAGCCCAAAGGCTCTATCTGGGTAGCATTCAGAGAATAAATGTTTTTCATCATCAGCTCCCAGGTAGGTACCTCGGGATTGATTTTACTGGGGCGTAGTAACTTGAGGAAGATCACTTTGTCATCACCCAGATTCTGATAGTCTTCAGTTAACTCACCTACTTTGTACCGCTGTCCCTGATAGGTATACTCAAAGGCTACCGCCAGGACTTCATCATTTTGTAATTTTCGGTTTAGAGAGATGTAACCCAGTTGACTGTTAAAAGTAAATTCCCGATCAGTCAGCTTTCTGGCGGAAGTGATGATTTCAAAGTCTGTTGCTTTTACAAGATTAAAATCCTGGGTAAGCGCTTCATTCACCTGATTGATGTCTCTGGCAGCCGGAGAGTTGATCAGGTTATTAAATAACTGGTTAGCACTATTGCGGGTTGGCCCGGCTCCCTCGGCCGGCATGATATTAGGATTTTCGTCCCGGTAAATAGTTTCTCCTTCCGCCAGGTCCATAAAACCGGCAATGTTACGAAGCGTCTCAGTATTGTTGTTTCTGTTCAGTACATAAACTTCAACCCTGGTTACATTGAGCCCCGAGGTAATCTGGGGCAGGCGGTTAAGCCAGTTCTCATAATTCTTTCTGAAGAAATGACCCAGGAAGAAGTGTCGGTTTTCATCATAATCAGAGGCTCTGAGTTCAAATTCCCGGTTTTGAGAACCACTTTCAATGGTAATGGCATCAGACTGTCCGCGCTGTACAGAAGCTACACTGGTGACAAACAGCTTACCAAACTGTAGTTGTGTTTTAAGCCCAAACAGACTTTGAGAGCCGGTAATGAGGCTATTACTTACCGGTAAGCTTACATTTCCCAGCTCAATTTTCTGGATGATTTCTTCTTCGTAACCGGTATATTCAACCTTGACATTGTTTTGAAAGTCAAAGGAATTGTTATTATCAAAATTGGCGGTTACAGCCAGCTTATCCCCAATTTTTCCTACAACATTGAGGCTTATCTGCTGGTCAAATTCAAAATTACCATTGCGTTGTTGCCTAAGCGGTACCTGCGGGTTGTCAATGCGTTGGAAGCGCCCGCCAAAATCCAGCGTTACAAAACCATTAGGGCGAATATCTACAAACGACCCCCCGAATAGCCGGTCAAAAATTGGCGTAGTATAAATAGGAGGAATAAGCCTTTTTCCGCTGACTGCGCTTTCACCATCCAGACCGATAGAGCGGGTTTTAAAATAATCTTTTTTGATCTGCTGATTCTGATACTGAGAGTACTCATCAAAACTCAGATTAGTAGGCGCACGAAAATCCAGTCCGTTGATTCTTTCGTACAAAGAATAATTGATGGTACTATCTCCCACCTGGATATCATAATCCAGCTGTGCCGGAGTAGTAAGCTGGAAGGGTGAAGGAGAAGTAGGGGTAGAAAAAGGATTTCCGTAACGATCCTGCAAGCGAAAGGAGGGTTGTATGCTAGGCTGATAATCCGTAATAGTAGAATCAGTTTGCACTGTATCGGCAGGAGGATTAGTCTCCTGAGCCATAAGCGGACCGGAGAATAAGCACCAGAGGCCTATCAGACACCATAGTGAGCCCTTAAATATGCGTACACTGTCCTTGCCTTTATTGAGTAGCAGCAGGAGTTTACGTTGGTTAATCAAGGTTTGTTATGATTGATATTTTTTTACTAAGTGGTTTTTAGCGCTAGCTTAATCAATTCTTCCAGACGAATTTCTGTTTCTGATGCTCCTGATTCTCCGGCTGGTAGGCTGCGTTGTTTTTTCTGCCATTCACTAAGCGCTTTGTCTATGCTTTTTTCAGCTGCTGAGCGGCTTACTCCAAGTGTTACCAATGCTGATAACGCTTCGCTTTTTACGGTATTGTATCTTCCCGGAATTGTAGTGACTCCCTGGCCTCCGGAAGATGTAATTAATTGCTCTTTTTTGACTTTATCCTGAAGCTCTAGTACAAGTCTCTGTGCTGTTTTTGCTCCTATGCCCTTCACTCTTTGAATCGTTTTTACTTCGCCCTCGGCAATTGCTATTTTTAATTCTTCTACCTGCATAGATGATAGCAGCATTAATGCCAAACTCGGCCCAACTCCGGATATTGAAAGAAGATCAAGAAATAGTCTCTTTTCTTCCTCTCTGGCAAAGCCAAAAAGGATTTGAGCATCTTCTCTTACATGTAGGTAGGTATATAGCTTGAATTTGGAGTGGTCCTTAAGAGCATCAAAAGTATTGAGTGAAATCTTGATTTCGTACCCTATACCTTGCACATCAAGCACCACGTAGGTAGGATCTTTGTATGTAATATTTCCCTCAATGTAAGCGAACATAAGTTTAGTTTAGGTAGTCAGTTTGAAGTTTCGCAATAATAATGATTTTTCGCACTCGCTTGAGATAACAAAATTGCTTTTTATCCTCCAGATATCTGATATTTGGAATTTAAAAGCATTAAGTAATGCTTCTATACTTTTGCCAGCGAGCTGAATGGCAAAGCTACAAAATCATTTATTCACTTCGCAAACGCTTGTGTATGAGCGTAATCAAGTTGGAGAAATGTTTACTACCACTTTGTTTTAATGAAAAGCAATCATCAATATGATAAAAAAAATAACGCTTATCGCACTTCCGGTACTTGCTCTTATTGTGCTAGCATATTACCTGCTGGGAGGCTTTAATCAGATTGAAATTCAGAAAGTAAAAGTAGAGGGTTATCATTTGGCTGGCCACTTTTATGAAGGACCATTTAAAGAGGATGAACTTAAGTCGTACTTTTTTCAAATGCAGGATTATGTGAAAAATAATGAACTCCAAGGGACGGTAGGAGTGGTCAATTATGATACAAAACAAGCTGCTGAGGATAGTATCCGACAATTTATTGGAGTGATCTTGGATGAAAATAATCAGCAAATTCCATCAGGTTTGAATCAGGAAAAAGTTCCTGCGCAAGAAGCCTTACGGGCTGTTATCAGGGCTCACCCTATTGTAATGCCTAATCCGGTTCAGGTAGTTGAGCAACTCAGGTCACGGGCAAAAGATGAGGAAATTTCACTAAAAGAATTTTCAATAGAACAATATATTGGGGAACAGGAAATATGGGTAGATATACCTCTGGAAATTGTGAAGAACTAAAAAAGATTTTCTTAACTTTCTAATAATCAGTGTAGAACATTTGAAGATTGATGGATAAGTTCGTACGTTTATTATGTATATAAAGTTAAGCGCGGCGCATAGAACTGCATGAAGAGTAGTAAGTCATATCGTGAAATTTGGAGTGTACGTAAGAGGTATTTTATTTGCCTTTTATTTATTATGCTCTCTGGCCAGCTTTATGCACAGCTTGATAGTCTTAACCGTGCTTATGAGCAAGCCCAAAGTTTGGAAGAACAGGCTGATGCGCTGAACAACCTGTTTTACTATTACGAATATCGCCAACCTGATACGGCAAAATACTTAGTACAGCAGGCTCTTGCTTTCTCGCAGAAGGCACAATATCAGAAAGGCCTTGCCAATGCCTACCTGCATCTTGCAGAATATTATTGTCACAACAATTACTACGTATTTGACAGTGTAGATTTTTATCTCAAGAAAAGCGTTGCCATTTATCAGGCAAAGCAGGATTCATTAGGTATGGCCAGCGCATATTACAATGTGGGCCATAGTTGTTATCAAAATGATAACTTTATTCTGGCTTTGCAATATTGTAATTCATCGGCTGAAATTTATGATCAGGTAGGGGAGAAGCTGCAACTGGCGCATGTTCTTTCGCTTCTCTGTGAGATACACAATTACATGGGTGACAATGAACTGGCTACCCAAAAATGTGTTCGGTCAATGACGCTTTTTGATGAACTGAATAAAGAAGAATATAAGCCAGCCATTCTGAATACAATGGGCAGCATCAATTACGATCTGCGCGCATTTGAAAGAGCACGGGAGTACCTGCTGCTTTCCATGGAGCTTTCCCGCAAATACGAAAAAGATTATGAGCTTTCTTCTGCTTATATCAGCATGGGAGAAGTGCTTAGGGAAACAGAAGATTATGAAGGTGCGCTGGATTTCTTCAGAAAAGCACTGGCCTTAGACCGGGCCAACGAAGATGACAGAGGAATGAGCTATGCCTATTATAATATAGGTAGAACGAGAATATTACAACAGGAAAACGAAAGAGCCATTAGCCTGCTGGAAGGTGCCCTTGACCTGGCAGAAGATTTTGATGATCTAATGTTGCAGACAAAAGCTACGCTAGAGTTAGGCAGCGCGTATATGAATCTCAATCAAATGGATAAGGCTTTTGACTATCTCAACCGTAGCCTGGGCCATGCCAAAAAAATAGGAACCAGTCCTATTCTCAAAGACTGCTACTTTTATATGTCTAAATATTACTTCAAAATTGGAGATTTAGAAAATGCTTTAGTCTATGATAGAATTAAAGACTTAGAGCAAGAAAGGCTATATGAGCTGGAAAATGCTAAGCGAATCGCTGAGTGGGAAGCCGTGTATGAGTTGGATCAGAAAGACCTGAAACTTGAGGAAATGCAGAGAGAACAGGAAATTCAGGAATTGCAGGCCAACGAAAGAAAGATGGTCAACTATGGACTGATCATCGGTATTGTCCTCTTTGGCGTAATGGGAATGGTGCTATACAGCAAATATAATCTCAAGAATAAAGCAAACCTTGAACTGGAAAGACAAAAAGAAGCTATCAATGTTCAAAAAGTAAAAATTGAAAAGCAAAGAGACGAAATTGTAAGTAAGAGTAAGCTGCTGGAGGAAAGCAAACAGGATATCACCGACAGTATTATGTATGCCAAGCGTATACAGTTATCTCTATTGCCAGAAAAGAATCAGCTAAAACATCTCTTTCCTGACTCCATGGTTTTCTTCCGCCCCAAAGATATCGTTAGCGGAGATTTTTACTGGATACATGAGGTTGAGGATAAAGTTATTGTTGCCGTGTTGGATTGTACTGGACATGGTGTTCCTGGTGCCTTTATGACAGTTTTATCAAACTCTATTCTCAACGAGCTTATCCTGGAAAACTGTGTCAATAGTCCTAATGTGATCCTTTCAGTTATGGATACCAAAATCAGAGAGGCGCTGCATCAGCATCAGGGACATGAGGATGCTACCAGCGATGGTTTGGATATGTCAGTATGCATCATTGACAGAAAAACACTGGAAGTCAGCTACAGTGGAGCTCAGATGCCTGTTTATGTTACTCAACAGGGGAGTCTATTGCAGTTAGAGCCTAATCGTTATTCTTTAGGAGGTTCTTTCTTCTCTGAGAAGAATTTTTCCAACCAATGTATTAAGCTTAAGCAGGGCGATATGGTGTATATGGCTACTGATGGATTTCAGGATCAGTTTGGTGGGCCTAAAGACAAAAAGTTCATGCGCAAAAATTTTATGGCACTGCTTGAGAGCATTCATGAAGAGCCAGTTACTTCCCAAATTGTCATGATCACAGAAGCCTTTGAAAACTGGAAAGGTGAGCAGGTTCAAACCGATGATGTATTGGTTTTAGGATTAAGAATGTAACATAAAAAAAAGTGCGGATTACTACCCGCACCTTTTCGTCTCAGTTACAACCTAATCTAAATTTTGACCTCATCAAGGTTGATGAAGTTAATATTTTTATTCTCATCAAGCTCAATTCCTACTACCGCATCCTTATTGATCTTTCCTGAAAGAATGTCTTTGGAAAGCTTGTTCAGTACTTCTCGCTGAATTACTCGTTTCAGAGGTCTTGCTCCAAACTGAGGATCAAAGCCGAGTTCTCCCAGGTAGCGTAGCACTTCATCAGTAGCTTCCAGCTTGATTCCATTCTCTTCCAGACGATGCTGAATGAGTTTGAACTGTATGTCCACAATCTTCCGCATGTCTTTCTTAGACAGAGGACGGAACATAATGGTCTCATCAATACGGTTGAGGAACTCAGGACGTACTGATTTTTTCAGCATTTCAAAAACTTCCAACTTAGTCTCTTCAATCACCTCATCCTCATTGCTTTCATTGATGTTCATGAAACGGCCCTGAATCAATCCGGAGCCTATGTTTGTCGTCATGATGATGATGGTGTTCTTAAAGTTGGCTACTCTACCTTTATTATCAGTAAGTCGTCCATCATCAAGCACCTGAAGCAAAATGTTGAAGACATCAGGGTGCGCTTTTTCAATCTCATCCAGCAAAATCACTGAATAAGGCTTGCGGCGTACGGCTTCAGTTAACTGTCCACCTTCATCATAGCCTACATATCCGGGAGGCGCACCGATCAGTCTACTAACCGCATGACGTTCCTGATATTCGGACATATCAATCCGTACCATATTATTCTCATCGTCAAAGAGAAACTCAGCCAGAGCTTTGGCTAGCTCAGTTTTACCTACCCCGGTAGTTCCCAGGAAGATAAACGAGCCAATTGGCCGCTTAGGATCCTGCAAACCAGCGCGGCTTCTACGCACTGCATCGGATAGGGCTTCAATGGCTTCGGCTTGTCCAGCCACCCTCTTGCCTAGTTCATCCTCCAGGTAAAGCAGTTTATCTCTTTCGCTTTGCAGCATTTTAGAAACCGGTATCCCCGTCCATTTGGCTACTACATCCGCGATATCTTCGGCGTCAACTTCTTCTTTCAGCAGAGAACTGCCACTTTGCATGTCTGTCAGCTGTTTTTGAAGTTCCTGTAACTTGCTTTCGCTTTCGCCAATTTTTCCATAACGGATTTCCGCTACTCTTCCGTAGTCACCGCTACGCTCAGCCTGTTCAGCTTCTACTTTAAGGTGATCTATCGCTTCTTTCTGCTCACGAATACCTTTGATCACCGCTTTTTCATTTTCCCATTTGGCTTTCAGGTCATTTCTTTTTTCAGAAAGCTCAGAGATATCTTTGTTAAGCTGGGTTTCTTTTTCTTTGTCCTTCTCACGACGAATAGCTTCACGCTCAATTTCCAACTGCATAATCCTTCGGTTCAGCTCATCCAGTTCTTCGGGCAGAGAGTCTATCTCAATACGAAGCTTGGAAGCTGCCTCGTCCATCAGGTCAATCGCTTTGTCCGGTAAGAAGCGGTCAGAAATATAGCGGTTAGAAAGCTCTACCGCAGCAATTACCGCATCATCTTTGATCCGCACTCCGTGGTGAAGTTCGTAGCGATCTTTGATACCTCTTAGTATGGAGATGGAATCCGGTAAATCCGGTTCATTCACCATGACTGCCTGAAAGCGTCTTTCCAATGCTTTATCTTTTTCTACGTACTTCTGATACTCTTTCAGCGTAGTAGCACCGATTGCATGCAACTCACCTCTGGCGAGTGCAGGCTTCAGTAGGTTAGCCGCGTCCATAGCACCTTCTCCACCACCTCCGGCACCAATCAAAGTATGAATCTCATCAATGAAGAGGATGATTTCTCCATCAGAATCAGTTACTTCTTTGATGACTGATTTCAGTCTTTCTTCAAACTCACCTTTGTATTTGGCACCAGCTACCAGCAAGCCCATATCCAGTGCGATGATGGTTTTGGTCTTAAGGTTTTCAGGCACGTCACCATCCACAATACGCTGGGCCATACCTTCTACGATGGCGGTTTTACCAACACCTGGCTCACCCAGTAAGATTGGGTTATTTTTGGTACGACGAGCCAGAATCTGCAATACCCGGCGGATTTCGTCATCTCTACCGATCACCGGGTCAATCTTCCCTGCTTTGGCAAGTTGGTTCAGGTTCTTGGAGTACCTTTCCAGAGACTTATACTTGGCTTCCGCATTCTGGTCAGTTACTCTGTCGTTTCCTCTAAGTTCTTTGATGGCTAGTTTCAGGTCCTTTTCAGCAAAGCCTTGCTGCTTCATCAGCTTGGCAGTTTTATCATTTCCTGCCAGGATGCCTAAAATCATATGCTCAATGGTGACAAACTCATCACCAAATTCTTTCAGATAAGATTCCGCTTTCCTAAGTGCAGCCGCAGCATCATTGGATAAGTAAGGCTGCTGTCCGCTTACTTTGGGATAAGCATTGATGATATCATCCAGTCCCTGCTCAATGGTGTTTCTGTTTACACTCAACTTATTGAGCACGAAAGAAATGATATTCTCATCTGACTGGAGTACTGCTTTCAGTAAATGTCCTGGCTCAATAGCCTGCTGGTTATAGCTTCCGGCAATCTCAGTAGCTTTTTGCAGTGCCTCCTGTGCTTTTATTGTATAATTATTAAAGTTCATAGGGCTAATGCGATTTTGGTTTTCTTTACTACATAAGTTGAATCAAATCTGAAACCAAGTGAAAAATCTGAATTTATTCGGTCATAATGTCACAAAATTCACTGGTTTCATTAAGAAAAATGCCAAAATGTCTTGCTTTAGTGTAATTTTATCCTACCAGAAGATAGTATTATTAGCAGATGAATTGAAATCATTGCAATAAAATTGCGTACTAACTAAATATTTCAGTATAATATTCTAATAATAATTGAAAATAAGTTATAATAATACGTTATTTGCTGATTGTAAAGTAATTTTGATTGATTAGGAACAACTAAATTTTCACACACGACTTATGAAAAGGACTCTTTACCCTTTATTGACTGCTGCGCTGATGCTGTTTAGCATCACAAGTGTATTGGCTCAGGATACTCCCCGAGGTATGACCAAAGAGGAGTACGAATTAGCTAAAACCGCAACAGTAGAAGACCTGGACAATGATACATATGTTAAAGTAGGTTCAGGAGACTATGTATTGGATCGTTATGAAATGAAACCTCCTTACTTCATCACTGGTGATAGTGGAGTAAAAAAGAGGTTAGATGTATATAAGCTCATTGACCGGGAGAGTATGGGTGAACTGGGTTTAGTAGTATTCTTCACCAATACCGAAGCAAATGAAACGTTTAATCTTGTTATCCCTAATATGGCTACTAAGGGTGATGTCTGGAATATGTACTTTGATGATATTCATCAGCATGATCGTGAGGAAGGCGATGTGGCTCTCAAAATGTCTTATGTCCTTTCCAAGGAAGTGGCTTACCTTATGCAGAAAAGCAGTGGCGTAGACATGAGTGCCATGGATCAGGAAAATTCAGATTATGATTTTTGCTTTGCTGCGGATGCTTTGGTGAGCATGGCTGATGGTTCTTCCCAAGCTATAGAATCTGTAAACCCAGGAGATAAGGTTTTAGGGTATGAAAACGGATCATTCACAACAGTAGAGGTAGAGGCAGTGAATGTACATCGTAAGCAGTCCATCACATTATCAAAAGCTATTCTTTTCCCAGTTGAAAATATCACTGCTTCCACTACTGAGCTGGCTGCCAGAGAAGAAATGACAGAACTGGTTGCTACTTTTAATCATCCTGTGATGACTGAAAATGGTGTTAAAGCTTTAGGAGAGTTACAATCTGGTGACGTACTCTATAAATATGATGCTCAGACACAAACCAGCAGAGCCTATCAGGTACATTTCATTGCTACGCAGTTTGGATCTGTAGATGAAGTCTATAGCCTTGAGGTAGAAGGTAATAGCTATCTGGTGAGCGAAATGGTGGTGATGGAAAAATAATAAAATTTCTTATTTCCCATGATCAAAAAAACCTTGTCTTATTAAAAGGCAAGGTTTTTTCTTTAAACTAATTACAATCAGAATCCTGAATCATACCAGTCTTGATATTCTTCAGCCTGTACCAGGCCATCTCCATCGGTATCCCAGGTAGAAAATGTGCCTTTCGCAAATTCTTTCTCGCTAAGTTGCTCATCGCCATCTGTATCCCACTTGTCAAAATAATCGCTCTCGGCTAAAGAAGAGGTGATTTCATCTTTGGAAAGACTTCCATCATTATTTTCATCCCATTCTTCCATTAGGTTATCTACTTTAAAATCGTAGCCGGTGAAGTAAGAATTTACAGCAGCATCCCATTCTTCATTGCTGATGTTTCCATCCTCATTTTCATCTATCATAGATGCATAACTCTGATAAAACTCATTCTTGCTGATATATTGGTCACCATCTTCATTCCAGTTATCAAAGTAGGGTGAGGTTGTAAAAGCATTGTCAAACTCATTGTTATCAAGGATTTGGTCCTGATTGGAGTCCCACTCCTGAAAAGCATTACCTTCATTGCTGGCGCTGTCGCAGGCAGAAAAACTAAGGGTAATGCCAAATCCTAATGCAAAAAATAATATGTGGTGTCGCATGATGTATAATTCTTTAGTTCAAAAAATATGTTAGTATACAATGAAAACGCTTATTCTGAAGGCTTGTTTGAGAGTGTAAGCTGGCATTTGAGAATTTATGCAAAGATGAAAAGTAGCTTTTTGAAAAAAAAGGCCAAATTAGGTGTCTTTTTAGCGATTACATTCGTATGATAAACTGTGTGTTTTTGGGCGAACCGTAATTAAGCTTCGCTAAAGCACTTTAAAAATTTTTGGTATTTTTATTTTTTTCATCAAACATAAAAAAACAACATGGAACTTAAACTAGGAGACACCGCACCAGATTTTACTGCGGAAACTACCGAAGGAAAAATCAATTTTCACGAATGGCTAGGGGATAGCTGGGGAATGATTTTTTCTCACCCTGCTGATTATACTCCTGTATGTACCACCGAACTAGGCAGAACCGCCCAACTCAAGTCAGAGTTTGAAAAAAGGAATGTCAAAGTGATTGCGGTAAGTGTAGATGATCTTGAGTCTCACAAAGGATGGATCAATGACATCAACGAAACACAAAATACTACAGTTAACTTTCCTATCATTGCTGATGCTGATAAAAAAGTAGCTGAATTGTACGGAATGATGCATCCCAATGCTTCCGACAGTATGACCGTTCGTTCAGTATTCATCATCAGCCCTGACAAAAAAATCAAACTCACGCTGACCTATCCGGCATCTACCGGTCGTAATTTCCTTGAGTTATTAAGGGTTATTGATTCACTGCAACTTACTGCCAACTATAGTGTAGCTACTCCGGCAGACTGGAAAGATGGTGAAGATGTGGTAATTGCACCTGCTATAGCAGATGCTGATATCCCTCAGAAATTTCCTAAGGGACACAAGGTGATCAAACCATATCTGAGAACTACCCCTCAACCAAATCGCTAATTGAAAGCACTAAGAGAAGCCTGCAAAAGTCATTTTGCAGGCTTTTTTTGTGCCAGAGTCCTAACTATTAACCTTCTGATTCTTATCATAAAATAATCTGTTGGAGTAGGAGGAGAAGTAGACTTAACGAACTTTCTACTGTTTCTTTCATGTAATATTGGTAAATTACGTGATTTAAAAGTAAGGTCAGGTGAAGAATCACTTGCCTCAATCACTCCACGATAAGTAGCATTACAGATTTATGACTAAAAAATTATCTATTAATATAAGGCCAGCTACCCCGGATGACCAGGAGGTGGTAACAAATTTATTCAGAGACACTATTTTAGATATCAACACCCAGGACTACAGTGAAAAGCAGGTAAATGCCTGGGCAGCCAGGTATGAAAAAACGCATCGCTGGTCTGACAGAATCAAGCACCAGCATTTTTTGGTTGCTGAGCAGAGAGGGAAGGTTATAGGTTTTGGTTCAGCCACTGCCGATGGATACATTGATACGCTTTTTGTCCATAAAGATTATCAGGGAAAAAATGCAGGCACAGCTATTCTACAGCATCTGCTAGCCTATATCAAAAAGCAAGGCATCAACGAGGCCCATCTTGATGCCAGTCTCACTGCTCGCGATTTCTTTGCAAAAAACGGCTTTAGAATGATTAGGCCTCAGCAAAAGGTAATTGATGGAGTGGTCTTTGTGAATTTTGCGATGGTAAAAAATCTAGTGGATTGACATATAGCCATCCAAAGGCAGGGGAAGCAGAATAGCAGCATTAACAATCTGAGAGAGAAAACGTATATTGAGTATAACCTACTCAATAAACTATGAAAAAGCATGCTCATCTTTTAACGCTGGGGTTGCTAATGTATATATCAGCATGTGCACCTACACCTGTCGCTCTTTTCAATGCAGAAATTTATACCCGCCCTTATCAAACAGAGTTTGAAGATACGCTTACTATAGTACTGGATGAAGCAATTCCTGATCATTTTTATGTGCAGGACATGGATTTGCTTAGCATGGAAGTAAAAGACTTCAGGAAGTCACTTCGGCTGTCACTTTATTATGCCTTCAGAGACAGCTTTGAGGAAGTAAATTTCAGTGAGAAACCTTCTTCTCAAGGCTTGAGCATACACCTTTATCGCATCCGTCCTTTCTGGGACTTACAAACAATCGCTACTGACACCTATGTAGTGGAGAATATCTCCTTTAATGACAATACTTACTACCTTTCCTCCCTGATCCGCTATGACGGAGTGCTGTACCGGGATGGTGAAAAGGTAATGGTGCTGGATGAGGAGGTTTGGGGTGAAAAGGTGGTAAATGCGAAAAGAGATTGGCATGAGGCCTTTAAAGATGGAGTCAGAGAAATGTGTGAGCATTTATATCAGGCTCTGGCAGAAGATCAAAAGGCTTTTCTCACAAAAAAATAGGCTGATCTGCTGACCAGCCTTAAACTTCTGTTTTATAGATTCTTAGTCATCAAAGTCAACTTGCTTAATCTGATATTCATCCAGGCTGGTATTCCCCGAAAACAACTCATTGAGATAGGCATAAAGCACATATAATTTACCTTTTCTTTGTACTGCGGTAGTCGGAAATACCTGTCCGGTAGTAAATTCATCTTCCAAAGCGGCGCTTTGCCATTCATCATTGCTTTCAAAAGCCATCACCCTTCCCGGGGCCACACCTCCTGCATTGTTAACTACGATAAGCGTCTCATTATCATGACTCAAATACAAGCCATCTGGTCCTGTAAGTTCTTCGTCTAGTTCTATCTGCTTAAAATCATAAGGATCATCCAAAGGAATTTTATATAGTGAATTGGTAGCGGAGAAAGCGACAATCAGGTAACCTTCCGGATGATATACAATTCCATTAAGACCGAAAGCTCCCTCTGCTGCAGCAAAAGTATCGTCTTCAATAAAAATCTCAGCTTCTCCGTTCCTGGCGACTTTGTAGATGTAGGGTGAGAAGCTGTCAGTCACATAAGCATTCCCTTCCTGATCTACCGCTACATCGTTGGCAAAGTGGGCTTCGCCCGGAGCTAAGGATTCTCCCAAGTTGACAAATTCCAGACGATCGCCATTATTCAGATTGTAAATGCCTAAAGCAGCCAGATTGCCCAGGTTAGGATTAGAAGTACAAACCAGCAAGCGTCTGAGTTGATGATCTACATGAATGCCAATAGTAGCTTCAAAATCATTGTCCTCAACGAAGGGAGTATAGTTTCCTTCGTCATCTACTTTTCCAATAGTACCCTGGGTTAAAGAAGATACTAAAAACTGTTCGCTGATAGGGTCAAATTCCACTCCTTCAGGGTAAAGTGCTTGCTCATTGATCACTACAGATTCAGGTAAGTCATCTTCAGGTTTATCTTTAATTTCATCTATAAGCTCTTTACAGGAAGTATTGAGGAGCATAAGAGCCATTAGTAAGCTCATTAAACTAATTTGGGTTAGTAATTTTTTTGCTGACATAGGAAAAAAGGTTTGTAAGTAAAAAAGAGCAACATTATTGCTGCTCTTCTAACCTGGCCTTAGGCATTTTGTTACCTGGTAAGTACTACCTTTCCCAATGCTATATTGATAATCTGCAATGGCTTACCTGTAGAATCATCATGTTAGTTCAGGCTAATATTTACACTACCAATACCTGCTTTTACTTCAAGACTCAATACATATTCTGATTCTCCATAAAGATCGTTAGTAAATACTCTTCCATCTTTGTTTAACTCAGGGGCATTTACAGAACCAAGCGCACCGTTCACTTCAACCCTGATACCGATATCCCGAGGCAAAAGTAAGTTTAGCTCGCCAATTCCTCCATTGATCTCTGCATCCAGATCGTTATTCCATTTTCCACTTAGGTCTACTGATACTTCACCAACGCCTGCATTAATTCGTAAATCAGGAACCGAGGTATCAGCCAGGTTAAGACTGTGCTCTCCCACACCAGCATCCAGGCTGACACTATTGAGTTTAAGTGCTCTCAGATCTATTTCTGTCTCACCAGCACCAATAGACAGGTTAAGGTCTTGCGGTACCTTATCATTGAGCTGTATCATCCAACTGTTAGCATCATCATCCCCAATATTAAAATTAATACCGCTGATATCGGGCTGTTCAATGCGCAAGCGTCCGGTATTGCCAGTAGAAGTATACTCAATCTCAGGCTGCCAGTCTTCATGGCTGAAAGTAATGTCAGTATCTACCAGATTTTCAGCTCCGCCTCTCACAGTCAACTGCCCCGCCTTCATAGAAATGTAGGTTTTGACGGTTTCTGCATCATCTATCTCGACGGTCTGAGACACCTGTCTTACTCCTCCATTACTTTTGGATTCTGTGTTGATTTCGCAGGCTGCTAACAATGGAAGTAAAAAAACTAATAACTTCTTGGTACTCATAATTTTGTGGGTTTCTTATAATTTAGGAAAATTATTCCTGACCTGCCGCATTTATTTCTGTAGCAGCAGGTGTCACCGAGTGCTTGGCATATCTTTCAAAAAATTCTACAATACGGTTGAGCCTGTCCATCCGTCGCAGGGGATTGCCAGAACGGGAAAGTTCATGGCCTTCTCCCGGGTAGCGCACATATTCTACTGGTCTTTCCAGCACCTTCAGGCTACGGTACAGTAGCTCCGATTGTCTAACTCCGGTACGCAAATCTGTGTCGGCATGCATGATGAGCAGCGGTGTTTGGATGTTGGCAACAAAGGTTTGAGGCGAATTGGCTTCCATAGCTTCTTTAGCATCTGCCTCCCAGGGGTAGCCTCCAAAATGATCAGGCACCAGTCGCCAGGCATTACCTTCACCAAAGAAAAACTCCAGCTCATACACACCTCGCTGGGCAACTGCCGCATCAAAGCGATTGGTTTGAGAAATGATCCAGGCAGTAAGATAGCCCGCATAGCTACCCCCTGTCAGAAACTGCTGCTCTCTGTCCATCCAACTATGTTTTTGCATGGCATCGTCCAGAGCAGCTAGTACATCGCTTGCAGAGCCTTTTCCCCAGTTTTGGTAATTTGCCCGGCGAAAAGTATCTCCGTAGCCACTACTTCCTATAGGGTTGGCATAGACAACGGCATATCCCCAACTGCACAACAACTGAAACTCATGCCACATGCTGAACTCACCCGGCCCCCACATGGCAGAAGGGCCACCGTGCATTTCCAGCACCACAGGATATTGAGCATTGTCCTGGCGGTTTACGGGTTCCATCACCCAATACTCTACTTCATGACCATCGTTTTGTACGCTAAAGCGTTTGGGCTGTATGATCTGCTTCTCTGCCAGCCAATTGCTGTTGAGAGTGGTCAGTTGCTGAGCATTTTTTCCTTTGGCATCCGCCATGTAAACTTCATAAGGTTGGTTGACTTCGGTAGCAGCGTAGACAATCACTTCTTCATGTAGATCATAGTCATTGACTCCGAGATTTTCTCCCAGGACTATATCTGTACGAGCATTGCGAACATTGATGCTGTACAATGGAGCATAACCTTCATTGGGAGCGGTAAAGTAAATGTCTTTACCATCTTTTCCCCATCTGATGTCACCAATCCTTCGGTCAAAGTCACTAGTAATAATTTCGGATCCGGAGCCATCGGCCTGAGCTATGCCCAGTTCGGTTTGTGCATAAGTGATATCAGTCATGGAGGCAGCCGAAAAAGCAATCATCTCTCCATCAGGCGAGTAAGTCGGACTGTACAAGCGCATATCAGGCATGTCCAGCAGTTGCTGGCTGCCGGAGCCATCAGCCATTACTTCCCAAAGATCACTGTCAATGACTCTGTCGGGCATTTGCTCATAAGTGATAGAACTGCATACAATACGGCTCCCATCCGGCGACCAGGAGGGAGACTGAAAATTTTGATACCCCTTGGTGATCTGCTTGGCTTCGGCTTCCTGTTTTGCTTCTATGACAAAGAGGTGTTGAAATAATACTTTATTATCCAGTCCAAGTTCTCCCTGAAAATCCAGACGGTTGATCACCATTGGGTTTTCCTTACTGGCATTTTTGGCAAGCCAGGCTCTTACCGTTTCCAGATCGCCATCAGGACTTACCTGAATTTCTTCTGTGCTGTCCTTTTTAAAATCAGGCGTGTCCCCAAAAGTGCGGCCCGGTCTTTCGTAATCCCATGCTGGAGTACCGGAAAGCTCTTCCATAGGAATATTGGAAGTAAAAAGAATTTGAGTGCCATCCGGTGACCACTGAGGGTTAGCCGCCCCATTTTCAGCATGTGTCAGTACATAAGCTTCACCGCCAGTAAGCGGTAATATCCAGATCTGGGATTTGTCTTCATGTGTACGTACGAAGGCAATCTTACTTCCATCGGGAGACCAACTTGGCTGGCCGTCATTATGATCGCCATAGGTAAGTTGCTGCACAGATGGGTTATCGTTATCCAGATTGGCCAGCCATAAGTGGCGGAGATATTTATAATCCTTTTCCTCATCTTCCGTCATGCTGGTAACCACGTATACCGCTCGGTTACCATAAGGTGAAATCTTAATCTGGCTGGCAGTTTTCATTTTCAGCACATCCGAAGTAAGGATAGGCTCTTTGCCCTGGGCCCACAGCATTAAAGGCAGGCTAATTAATAATATAATGGAGTATATTTTTGCTTTCATTGAGGTGGCTAAGGTTATGTAAAAATTATAAATGCCTGTTTCTACGGCTGCTGCAATATAGTGAAGTCTGGGGTATGTTCTGAGTGTAAGGCTAAAGTTAAACAAGTGGCTAATTTGCCAGAAAGCGAAGCTTATTTAAAGTATAATGTTTCTTTTTAGTCCTTTGCCAAAATAATTAATGTAAACGGAGAGTTGTATGCAAAAGCCTGATTATCAAGTTTCAAACTTTGACTTCAAAATTTGAGGATGAGCCTTAGAAATGAAATAATTATGCATACAGAGAAAGTGAAGGTTCCTGATAAAAATCTTTCTTTTGTACAATGCGATAAAAAAGTGGCTTTTGGAAAAGCCAAAAAATAGGCTTTTTATTTTTGCATATAATAAACTCTGAAAGCATTTTGCTTTTCAAAAAAAAATACAAAAATTATCATTCTGATAATGCTTAATGTTTAGTTAAAGCCAATCTGTTTACCTGAAAAATGCAACTTACCTACTACCTGAATTTAGGGTTCGCAGGGATAATGTTATTATCTTCCTGCACGCAAGAATCCAATTTGTCCCGACAAGAAGAAAAGAAATATACAGAATGGAACAGCTATCTGGGTGATCCTGGTAGATCTCACTATTCGGTATTGAATCAGATCAACAAGGAGAATGTCAAAAATCTTGAGGTAGCCTGGACTTACCATGCCGGACAGCAAGGCAAAGGAGGCGCTAATTACATTCAGGCTAATCCTCTCATCATTGATGGGATATTGTACGGAGTTTCTCCTGGTCTCAAAGTTTTTGCTGTTAATGCGGCCACTGGTGATAAGATATGGGAATTTAACCCTTACGAAGGCACTGATAAAGGAAGCTTTGCCAGAGGCTTGGTGTATTGGGAAGATGGTGAGGATCGGAGAATCATGTTTTCAGCTGATCACTACCTATATGCACTGCAAGCCTCGGATGGTAAACGGATAAGTGATTTTGGCGAAGAAGGCAGAATAGACTTGACGCAAGGGCTTGGGCGTGAGATGGAAGGACTTGATTACCGCAACCATACGCCGGGTACGATCTATAAAGACCTCATCATCATGGGGGCGCTCAACTCTGAGCGATTGCCATCTGCTCCCGGTCATATTCGCGCCTTTAACATTCGCACCGGAGAGCAGGAATGGATTTTTAATACCATACCTCAACCAGATGAGTTTGGCTACGATACCTGGGAAGACCCAACGGCCTATCAGTTTATAGGAGGGGCAAACAACTGGGCAGGTATGACGATAGATGAAGAACGGGGGATAGTGTTTGTACCCACTGGTTCTGCTGCTTTTGACTTTTATGGAGGCAACCGAAAGGGGCAAAACCTTTTTGCCAACTGTTTACTGGCTTTAGATGCAAATACAGGAAAGAGAATCTGGCACTTTCAAACGGTACATCATGATCTTTGGGACAGAGACCTGCCTGCACCTCCCAATCTGGTAAGTGTAATGCACGAAGGTAAAAAAGTTGATGCGGTAGCACAGATCACCAAGTCAGGCCATGTATATGTCTTGGATAGGGAAACTGGAGAGCCACTTTATCCCATAGAAGAAAAGCATTATCCTGAATCGGACCTGACTGGTGAACAAACCTGGCCTACTCAGCCTTTACCTAGTAGTCCTCCACCCTTTGCCCGTCAGCAATTTACCGAAGCGGATATTAATCCTTTTTCTGAGGATAAAGATTCTCTAATAGCAGTGTTCAGAAAAACACGCTCCAATGGGCAGTTTGTGCCCCCCAGTACCGAAGGAACGATGATTTTTCCCGGCTTTGACGGTGGAGGAGAGTGGGGCGGTGCTGGTTACGATCCTTCGTCAGGAGTTTTGTATGTTAATGCTAACGAAATGCCCTGGATACTTACCATGGTAGAAGTGCAGGATGTCAATACTAATGATATGCTCGCTTTGGGAAAAAGCGTATATCAGGCCAACTGTATGGGGTGTCACGGCGCTGAACTACAGGGTAGTAACTTTCATGGCAATGCGCCGGAACTGGTCAATGTCAAACAAAGACTTAATCATCAGCAAATAGCAAATCTGGTAAAAGAAGGCAGAGGCTCTATGCCCTCTTTTGCATTTCTGAAAGATGCTCAGATTGATGCTATTGCTTCTTTTCTTATGGGCGAAGTAGCTGATTCCAAAATGCAGGTCAAGAAGACAGTGGCAGAAGCTCCAATAGACAAGGAAGTAGGTAATTTGCGCTATAATCATACCGGATATAATCGTTTTGTAGATTCCGAAGGCTACCCTGCTGTAAAACCACCCTGGGGTACGCTTAATGCGATTGACCTCAATGAAGGAGAAATCCTATGGTCGGTACCTCTGGGTGAGTTTGAAAAACTTACTCAAAAAGGTATACCCAAGACGGGTACCGAAAACTACGGTGGCCCTGTAGTTACGGCTGGTGGCCTCATTTTTATTGCTGCTACCAAAGATGAATATATCCGAGCTTTTGATAAAGATAGCGGAGAAGAGCTTTGGAAGTATAAGCTGCCTGCGGCAGGTATGGCTACCCCGGCTACCTATGAGGTAGATGGAAAGCAGTATTTGGTCATCGCGGCAGGAGGAGGCAAAGTGACCAAGAGCCGTTCCGATGCTTATGTAGCCTTCGCCTTGCCAAATATTGAATGATGATTGATGAATAATAATGAATATCGTATCTTTTGCCATAACCAATACTTTTTTATCAGTCATTCATCATTGCTCAATAAACACTAATACAACTTATGTATAACGATCATCAAAATAGCAGAAGAAATTTTTTAAGCACCCTGGCAGTCGGAAGTGCGGCCTTAAGCATTTCCCAACCTTCTTTTGCCGGATTTGAAGGTAGAAAGCAAAATGAGCCGATCAGTTTTCATGTGTTTTCAAAACATTTGCAGTTCTTAGACTATGATAAAATGGCAGAAACTGCAGCCGAAATCGGTTTTGATGGAGTAGATCTTACCGTAAGACCCGGAGGACATGTGTTACCGGAGAATGTAGCTCAGGATTTACCCAAAGCAGTTGAAGCTATCAAAAAACAGGGTTTGCAGGCCAAAATGATGACCACCGCCCTTATTGATCCTGATGAGGCTACGAATCAGACCTTATTAAATACTGCCAGCGAACTGGGAATCCAATATTACCGTACCAATTGGCTTAAGTATCCTGAAAAAGTGGATATTCCAGAGTACATGCAGGAATGTCGTAAAAAACTTGCCAAGCTGGCCAAGTACAATCAGAAGCTTGGGATTTATGGTTCTTATCAGAATCATTCCGGACGGCATTATGTGGGTGCGCCGGTCTGGGATTTAGCGGCTATTCTGTCTGAGGTTAGTTCCCAATATCTGGGCAATCAGTACGATATTCGTCATGCTACGGTAGAGGGAGGAAATGCCTGGCCGCTAGGCTTACAATATATTCATCCCCATATCAATACTATTGTGATGAAAGATTTCAGGTGGGAAAAGAAAGAGGGTAAATGGCAGGTATTCAATACGCCTATAGGTGAAGGTATGGTAGACTTTGCTGCTTATTTTAGCATGCTGAAAAAAATGAATCTGAGCGCTCCGGTATCATTTCATTACGAGTATGAGATGCCTGAACATGACGATAGCCTGAACGAACAGCAAAAGCTTGCCAAGACCAAAGAGGTAATGAAAAAAGACCTGATGGCAATTAAAAAAATGATGAAAGAGGCTGGTTTAATTTAAGTAGTGTTATGGTTTTATGCGTTTATTACCATAACCCCATAACCCCATAACCCCATAACCCCATAACCCCATAACCCCATAACCCCATAACCCCATAACCCCATAACCCCATAAC